>JANXXP010000226.1 GCA_025350595.1 Bacteroidota bacterium | reverse complement strand
ATGTCTTCTAATATGCTGGTACAATTATCAAGGATATAAATAATGTCTTCAAAATCATGACTTTGCCTTAAATCATTTCCTCCACGATCATTATGAGCTTCTAATTTTGAAGCTAAATAGTAAGATGGAGGAAACACATTTATTTCAGTTCCATCAGGTAGTGTTTTAGATATTCTATTTTCAATGCCACCTTGATACCACCGAGTGTTAAAGCCATGGACATTCTCGCCTGTGGGCATAACATCGACTTTAATTTCCTGATATATCCACCTACATCTTGGAGCACCACGAGATGTATCATTTGCAAACCCTTTAGCCCTTAAATCTTCTTCAAGTTCTGTATGCTCCCTATATGAACTTAATTCTATCGTACAATCGACATCTTGCGTTGGCCTGATATCTGATGAAGCGGGATCATCTGCATATAATTCTGCAACAGCTCCTCCTACAAATACTATCTCGTCTCTTAATTCTTCTAATCCATCTGCTACAGTTTGTAGCATATCAATATTATCATTTGGCATATTTCATTCTTTTTTCTAATTCTTCTATTGCAATTTTTATTTCTCTTGCCCGGCCAACTCTTAGAGTGTCCGTAATCGCAAGTAACTCATAAAAAGATTTGTCTTTTTGTGCAACCTCTGGTATAGTTTTATAAAGAGGTTCTATTGCCTGACCTCTTTTAATTCCATTTGCATAAGGCCAAACATATATATTTTCACCTTGAGAAATACTTTCGCTTATTGGAGGCGCAGAATGTGCAGTTGGTATACCTCTGACAATTGCTCCTGGTTCAACTGGGAAAACATACTTTAATCCATAAATTAGAAATTCTTTAAATGAATTAGGATTAACATTTTTCTTTTTACCATCAATTAGTTTGGCAATTTTACTTCTGTTTAGTGCTTCAGAGACTTCCGAAGGACTTAAATTAAGGGCATTTGCAATATCAATGTTACGCCATTCTTGATTTTGCATTGAAATGATTTTCAACAACACTACAATGTCTTGCGGGCGCATTCCATTATGTTTCTTCATAACCATTATTATTAATTCGCGATTCGCGAATTGCAAATATAGCACTTAAATAAACTCATGCAAAATATAAAGATCTGGTATTTAGTTCAATTGCTGTAAGAGTTCCATATCCAGTCATATTTGAATAAACACAACCAGTATCAAGATTAATAACATTTTTATTACTGTGAACTATGTTTTTACAAACCTCGACTGGAATAGGTCGATGTCCATGAATAATAATCTTGTTCATTAGCAATGGATTTTCATATGTCTGCCTACATAACCAAATCATGGAATACGTATCAGCAAAAGGATTGATATCGGAATCATTAAATCCTGCATGAACAAAAAGATATCCCTCAAAAGCAAAATAATAAGATAATCCTTTGAAGAATTCAATGTACTTAGGTTCAATATCTTTCAAAGAAGTTATATCAAAACTCTTAAGTGTTTCAGAACCTCCATTTTGAATCCATTTTGATGTAAGTCCTTCATTATTATAAGCATCAAGTAACATAGCTTCATGATTTCCAAGTAGTGTAACAATGTCAAACCCTTTCGCCTGAAGGTCGATTATGTAATCGATAACTTCTCTGATTTGGATGCCTCTGTCAATGTAGTCTCCAAGTAGAATGATTTTATCACTTTTTAGTAATTGGATTTTCTGTTCTAGCAATATTTGAAATGCATTGAAACATCCGTGTATATCTCCTATAGCAAACACTCTCATAGTTTCAAACTATTAATTACCAATTTCAACATTGGGTAAATTGGTGTGAATTAAAAGATATTAAACTTCAGGAATTTTTACAATATTCTTAACAAGTCGTTTAAAAGTTTTTTCAAATTGTTTTTCAATCTCACATTCCCAAATCACAAATACTTTCCAACTCTCCTTCTTCAGCGCTTTAATGTTATTAGCATCTTTCTTTATATTACGTTCTAATTTTTCTTCCCAAAATTTTGAGTTGGTCGATGGGATTCTGCCTTCGTTACATTTTTTATGGTAATGCCAAAAGCAACCATGGACAAATATTACAGAATGATATTTTGGTAAAACGATATCTGGTCTGCCTGATAAGTCCTTTTTGTGAACTCTAAATCTAAAGCCTTTCCTGAATAGTGCAGAGCGCAAGATCATCTCCGGTTTAGTATTTTCCCCCCGAATTTTACTCATTACTTCTCTTCTCTTCTTTTCTGACCAAATATCCATTGAGTTCTCAGGGTTGTATTATTTTATTGTCAATCAAAAAACTTTTTATTGAATTTGCAACTGCTTCTGCCAGAGGGACTGGCACCCCATTCCCAATCATTTTAAATTTTTTTGATAATGGTAAGTCCGATGGTACAACATAAGTATCAGGTACCCCTTGGATTCTCAATGTTTCACGCACCGATAATCGTCTGTGCCGATATGGATGCAAATGGACTTCATTATTACCGTAACACGCTGTTGGACTGTACTTGAAGCGGTGTAATCGTTTGAATGATGGTCTATTTGTCTCACCTTCCTTAAACATTAACATGGAGCTTGCTGGTGGTAATGGTAAAATGATAAAGAAAACTGCATCAAAAGGTAGTTTTCAAATAAAGAACATGCAATCCGGAACTTATAAAGTGCTGGTTCAAAAACCGGGGTATAAAGACAAAGAGGTTTCTGTAAGCATTTCTGACGGAGAGAGGAGCGACCTCAATGTTGTGCTTGAAAAGTAACTGAAAGTGATTATTCATTTTAAAAACTGAAAAATGAAATCGAAAATTTTCACACTCGACTACAGGGATCTGTTAAATGGTCTTCTCATTGCATTCCTGGCTGCATTTATTGATGGGATCATAAAGATACTTGGATCAGGAGTATCATTTGACTGGCCCCATCTTCAACCGGTTCTGATCGCAGGTATTAGCGCTGCATTGGCTTATCTTCTGAAAAGCCTTTCAACGAATTCCAGGAATCAGTTGTTTACAAAAGAACCGGGATAATCTGAATCGAATTTGAAATGAAACCTGTCGTTACAAAAATCGGCAGGTTTTTATTTTCGTTCCCTTTTAGAATCTCACAAAAAGCAAAGAATGATAATTTACAATTTATTTCTTTAGTTTATTATGGCAGATTGACTATGCTGGCTTATATCACTTAAGCTTTCAGCGACCACCTTCTCCATTTCAGTCGTTAAATTGTCGAAGTTATGCAATGACCAAAATGGGATTTCAATGGTAGTAACCTTTATTCTTTCTTTTGCAGGGAAACCGGAAACTACCTCAAATTTGTCAGGACTATTTATATTACCAGAGAGATTTGGGTAGACCAGTACAATATCTGTGCAGCCTCGTTTAAAAGCATAGCTCACCATTTGATAAAGATCATTTTGTGCAATTCCCTTCTTCAATTCATTTTTAAAGTCAGAACTACGAAGTTTGTATTTGGTGTCGATAATTATTTTCAGATCTGTATTTTTCTTAGATGTTAAGAAGATATCATGTTGCATATTGAAGATGTTCTTTCCGGCTTCATTCGTTGCTAAATATTTCTCAGATTTTTGATATTCAACTTTCCATTCGCTATGAAATTTTTGCTGAAGAAACCCAGCGAAAAAATCTTCAAAAATATATTCCATGGGAAATAATAGACACCATTGCGAAAGATTGTAAGTATTATTAGTATAGAGTTGCTGGCTAAGGATCATGTTGCAACTGTTCATCAAGGTTGAATAATCTTCAAAGAATGAATTAAAGTTCGTTCGTTCTATATCATGAATTGTGTAAGGTAAATCATCTACCTCATCGAGGATAAAGATAACATCCTGCAATATTTTGAGGTTCTCAGGCAATCTGGTTTGCGCCAGCAGCAGTCTTGTACAATACTTAATGATCCGGTTTACCTTGTTATCAAATAAAAATGGTTCATAATCGCAATCAACATTCTGATAGTTTCCATAAGCCATTCCATTGTTTAAGTAGCGCTTAAAATTTATTGAGCCACGGGGAGTCTGAAATGCTTCTTCCACCGGTTGATACATCGTAAGTGGTTGTTTGGATATAGTTTCTAAAAACTGGTTGGCTATGAGGTTTATAATCAGTTCAGGAAACTCTTTGATATCTTTTTTGTCGAGTGTTGCCTGACTAAAAGGGAATCTCCATTTATGGCAATAACCAAACCAATAAAATATATGCCGTAGCATCAATTCCTTATTTGATCTTGCATTTTCTGAGTTACGGAAAACCTTTGGATAAATCTCGATTACGTCGTCATCGGTTTGAATAAATCCTACATAATTATTAGCCCTTACTTGATTATTGTCAAAATTTAAAAATGGCTGGAAATGATTATCATTATCAGCTTCACTAAGCTCTGTTTCATTGTCGACAAAAAGTCTTTGCTGCCAGATGTCTTTCAACATTTGTTTTAAAGAATCCTTGTTTCTAACAGATTCCCATTTACCATATTCAAAAAGTAAAGCCATTTACGCCTTGTTAATTAACCAGGTGTATCCGGTTGAATCATAAGCAACAACCCATGTTGATCCGTCAAAAATTTCTTTAACAATATCCGTTTTGCCAGAGAAATACTCCATTAACAATGGAATGACTTTATTTCTCAGTACTGTTTCAATGGGCTGATTTTTCATAAAGTAAGCATGACCAATTAGATAATCAGCTGATTTTTTCTTTTCAAAAATATTAGTATTTATCTTTTGAAGTAAACTGATGGTTTCCTGATCAAGACCTTCATATTTAGGATAATATCCCAGAAATTCAAATCTTCTCCTTAAAGCAATATCAATTAATGCGATAGATTTATCGGCAGTGTTCATCGTACCTATTATGTAAAGATTAGGTGGAACACCAAAATCTTTTTCTCCATTCGGCAAAGTAATTTTCAATTCATTCTCCTCTCCAAGTCTTTTATCATCTTCCAGAAGGGTGATTAATTCTCCAAAAACTTTTGAAATATTTGCGCGATTAATTTCATCTATCACC
>JANXXP010000190.1 GCA_025350595.1 Bacteroidota bacterium | reverse complement strand
CAGTGAGCAACTAAGCCGGGTATACGGTAATGAACTAGTCTGATACCATTATCGAGAGTGTTGAGGAGGAGCTCCATTTTGTTTTTTTAGTGAAGTTGCAAAGGTACCATATCATTAAAATGATTCCAAATGGAAAATTTTACACCAAAGTATTTGGTTACTCGGATTTGAAATATATATTTGCAGTCCGAAAAGGAGGTGCGATAGCTATCGGAACGATTCCTTGTGGCACCACGTCTTTAAATCGCAACCCCGTAAGATCAACATCTTGCGGATTTTTGTTTTTAAGGGGGTGACAGAATCGGTGATGGATTTTGCATTTCATTAAAATCAACATACTACAATCATATCTCTCATGCTTAGTCCACACTTGGTCATATGTTAAGTTCAAACTTTATATATTTCTTATGCTTTATATATTTGATTTTTATGTATAGCGTATTAGTAATCTGTTTTTTGTTAAATTAGCAAGGTGGTAATAGTTTAATAGGAAATAGTCTAATGGTCGTAATAGATGGATGTTAGTTTAAAAAATATACAATTATCTGAAAGTCGAGAATTTAGAACTGGAACAGATTTTGAACCAGTTTCATTTTTTATTGATGGGCTCTTAAATAGTAAACAATTTGATCTACTCTTAGGATTCTTTAGTTCAAGTTCCATAAATCTGCTATCATTAGGATTTGCTCAGTTTATTTCGAATGGTGGTAAAATGAGATTAATCATTAATCAGTTTCTATCAGCTATTGATAAAGATGTTATTATAAATGGAATTACAAAACCAATCTCTTATTTTGACAAATATCAATTAACCTTAGAAAATCTTTCGAAAGAACTTTCAAAATATGATGAGCATTTTTTCAAATGTGTTTCTTACCTAATTTCTCAAAAGAGAATTGATATTATTATTATAAGCCCTATTGGTGGTAAAGGGATATCACATTATAAATCTGGAATATTTTCAGACAGTCAAAATACTATTAAGTTTAAAGGTTCTTGTAATTTTACAGCAACTGGTCTCCTTGAAAACTTGGAGGAACTAGAGATAAAATGCTCATGGGAAAGCAAAATAAATTATGAATCAATAAAAGAATATCAGGAATATTATGATAATATCTTTTTTAAAAAGGCAGACTTTGTAAAATATTTGGATATTGATAAGATTCAAGAAATTATTATAGATCGTTTTGGAGATGTTACTCTTGATAATTTAATTGAGAACGAAAAGAATCTTCTGAATAATCATAAGAAAAACTTAAAATATAGCATACATTTAAAGAGACAATTGGATTTGCTAAATGAACAGTTTTTAAAATATAAGAAGGAACCAAGATTCCCATATGATTCTGGGCCAAGAGAATATCAAAAGGAGGCTTATAGTAATTGGGTCAGAAGCTCTTATCAAGGTATTTTTGCAATGGCAACTGGTACAGGAAAAACAATAACCTCTTTGAACTGTCTTTTAGAAGAGTATAAAAAATCTGGAGTATATCAAGCAATTATTCTGGTTCCAACAAATGTGTTAGTAGACCAATGGGAAGGGGAGTCTGAAAAATTTAATTTTCAAAATGTAATTAAAGTTTCTTCAAGATTTCAATGGAGAGAGAAATTAGGAAGATTAAGAACTCAACTAAGTTTTGGTTCAGATATCAACTTCATCATAATTACTACTTATGCTTCATTTATTTTACCTAGATTTCAGACCTATTTTAAAAGATTACCATCGAATGTTATGTTGATTGCTGATGAAGCGCACAATATGGCTTCTCCAAAATTAAAGGATATACTTCCAGATATTCACTTATCCAAAAGACTTGCCTTATCTGCTACCCCAAATAGAAAATATGATGTTGAGGGAAATATAGTTCTTGAATCATTTTTCAATTCTACAAAGCCTTATACTTATAACTTTAGTATGAAGAGAGCAATTGATGAAGGTATTCTTTCAAAATACTACTACTTTCCTATTATTGTAACATTGACAGAAGAAGAATTAGAAAAGTATGTCGAAATAACAAAAAAGCTAATTCAATTTTTTGATAGTAAGACCGGAAGATATAAAGAAAATTCTATTGTTGAAATACTCTTAATGCAGCGGAAAAGGATAATTCATAAAGCATTAAATAAGCTTAACATATTTAGAAGTGTTATTGGTAAGTTAAGAGAAGAAAAAAAATTAAAATATCTATTTGTCTATGCTCCTGAGGGATTTGAAGATCTAGCATGGGAGAGTATGAGTGAAGAAGAAGAAGTGAGATTAATTAGTAGATATGTTCAAACTCTAAATGAAGAATCCCCAGACACAAAGGCACTTTCTTTCATAGGTAATACGAAGGATAAAAATGTCCATTTAAAACAATTTGAAGACGGGAATATTGATATTCTTCTTTCCATGAAATGTTTGGATGAAGGTGTTGATCTTCCAAGAGCTGAAATAGCTATCTTTTGTTCGAGTACAGGTAATCCAAGGCAATTTATTCAAAGAAGAGGAAGAATTTTAAGGAAACATCCTGAGAAGCATATGGCAACAATTTATGATATGGTTGTAATTCCAAAGTTTAGTTCAGATTCTAATTCTCAGGAGCATTTTAAACATGAAAAGAATTTAATAAAAAGTGAACTTGAAAGGGTAATTCATTTTGCCTCAATGTCTGAAAATAGTTATGAAGCTTATAATGTTTTTGAAGAAGTCTGTAAATACTATAGTATAAATATTCATGCCCTAGAGGAGTCCCTTAATAATTAATATATGAAAGATGTCATTTTGCAAAACTTTCTTGAAGATCCTTCACTTCCTGAAATGACCGGAATCTCAAAAGATAAATTGAAGGAACTTAAAATATCCAAAGATTCTCCAAGCCTCTTAATTGATGTTATCAGAACAGTAATTCTTGAAAAAGACCAGGACTGCGATAATAGCATTGTTGCAAGGAAAGTAAACCAACTCTTAAATAAATAAAATGATCATTAATTCAATATCACTGGAAAACTTTCAATGCTATTATGGAATGGCATCGAAAAACTGTTTTGAGTTTGGAGAAGGTTTGAATATAATTATTGGAGATAATGGAGCTGGCAAATCCAAAATATATGATGGATTTTATTGGGTTTTATTTGATAGAGTTTTTGACTCTTCGGACAGAACTTTTTTGAAGACTTCAGAGGTTAAAAGAGATCTAATTTCAGATAAGGCCAAATTTGAAGCGAAAGAAGGAAGTTATGTTAAAACTGAAGTAACAATTGAAATTGTTAAGAGAGATATTACCTATCGATTGTGTAGATCCTATAAAGCAAAAAAACTAAATTCAGAAGATTATTCTAAAGACG
This sequence comes from Bacteroidota bacterium, assembly GCA_025350595.1. Lineage (GTDB taxonomy): Bacteria > Bacteroidota > Bacteroidia > Bacteroidales > VadinHA17 > LD21. The sequence continues at coordinate 11,252 of JANXXP010000190.1, read as the reverse complement.
AAGCCTGGCAAGAACCATTAGATAGTCATTTGCAAATCTTTAGAATTGATGTGATCGAACCTCATTTAGTTACTAGTTCAGATGAGATTGATGCACTTATGCAAAACATTCTTCCTGCACATATTCAGCCCTATGTTTGGTTTCAAGGAGAACAAGTAGACAGTTTAATCGATTTTAAGGATAAGAATACACTTTCAAAAGCGATTAACATTTTAAGTGATATTACCTTATATGATGATTATGTTGATATAGCCCAAAAGTCTTTAAAATCAGCACAATATGCTCTTAATCAGGAGCAACGAAAAAACACTAAGGATTTTAGGGAAAGAGAAGATTTAGAAAGAAGTAAAAGATCTTTGGACGTATTGATCAATAGACAAAAAGAAGAACTTCAACTTGCAAAGGATGAATTTGTCATTGCAAGTGAAAAATACGATGAATTAACAGGTAAAATACAAGATGTAGAAACTCTGTCCAAGCTTAAAGAGAAAAAAGCACAAAAAGAGTTATTATTTCGAAGAGTAAATAAGGATAAACTAGAGCTTAAGCAGAACTTTAATAAAAATCTTTTCTCAAAAGCGTGGGTTTTAAGGAATACGCATCCATTATTTGAGAGTTATATTAAGTACTATGTAAAATATGAGGATTGGAGATTAAAGAGAGTTGCTGAAGAACGAGGTAAGCAAATTGCAGCAAAAAAAGTAACGGAAATATTACAAAATAGATTGCCATCCAATGTACCAGAACCAATGTACATTGAAAGAATGCTTAGGGAGGAAAAGTGTTTGGTATGTGATAGAGAAGCGAAGATAGGATCTGCTCCTTATGAAGCGATTGAAGCTCTTCTTAAGTCTTCCTCAAAATCAGATAGTTTTATTAAGGAAGAAGCAATATCTAAACAAGATTTTTCTAATGATTATAAAAAACTTTCTTCAAATGGATCCTCATATGAACAATCTATAAAACGAATTGATAATGATATTAATGCTGAATTAGGAAAAATTACTGAACTTGAAATTGAAGAAACAGAGATTCGAAAAGAACTCGATGAGATAGAATCTAAACTTGGTTTATTACTTCACACTGGTACAATTAAACTGGAAGAAACAGAGGATATTTCTCTAGCATTTAAAAATCATGAACGGAAGAAGAGGGAAAAAGAATCTATCATTAAAGATATTAAAAATAAGATTGATTTAAATGAAAAGGAAGTAGCTCGAATTGATGGAAAATTAAAGCAATTAGTTTCAGGGGAAATAAACTCAATTTTTGAAAGGAATGTTGAAATATTAAAGCAATTTGGAATTATTGTTGAATCCACAAGGGAAAGAGTTTCGGACAAATTAATCAGGCGATTAGAATTTGAGGCAAATAGGTTATTTCAAGCAATGACGACGGGTAATGTTGCAATACGAGGGAAGATAATACTTGAAAAACAAGCCAATAATAGTTACTTGCCTAGAAATGTGGGTAGTGATGGTGCTGAGTTAAGTTCAATTAATGATAGTAATATTATTCTTATAAAGCTAGCCACAATTATGGCAATTATCTCTGCTAAGGGTCGATATAGTGAACTCTATCCTTTAATTTCAGATGCCCCTACATCAAAATTTGGAGAGACTTATGCTTTTGGTTTCTTTAAAACTATTAGTGAGGTGTATAGTCAAAGTATAATTATGACAAAGGAACTTGTCAATAATAATGGGTTAAAAGATAGAATGTTTAATGAAATTGAAAACATTGGTACAATTTATACAATAAGGCCTAATATCAAAGAAAAAGATCGAGAAGATAGGAAAGAACTTGAAATTAAAATTAAGAAAGAAAGATAAGATGGTAGATTTTTTTAAAGAGGTATACAATAAGGAACCAAGGTATAATCATAAATATGATGATTTATTAAAGGTATTTAGTACTCATGGAGGGGGAGTTACTGATGAACAAAGATATGTATCTGGAAGATTCTTTTCTAATGCCTACGAATATTATATGTATTGTGCTTTCTTGGGTTTGTCAATTGGGAAAAAGGTAGCTATCGATAAAAAAGATTCACATCGCTTCTGGAATATTGGAAACTGGAAACCTGATGAGATTATTAAATTCTTAATAATGTCAGTACTTGCAAAAGAAGAAATTGATTTGGTTCAGCTTGAAGATTTAGAGGATGAAGTAGTTCTTAAGAGAATTAATGAAGTAATTAATGCTTTACAAGAATATGCTAATGGTGGGATGGAACATATCTATCAACTAAACGAAGACGATCCTGAGTATTTTTCTGATGATACTTGTTTCGTGAATTTGTTAAAAGAAATTAATGAACCAGCTACCTAAAATTTGTATTATTCACCCAATGAAAGTTGTCCATGATGGATTCGTTTTAGTTGATAGATAACTTCTTCAATATTGATAGGTCTTCTTTTTTTATTATGATTTAGCATCGTTCTTAACAGAGGATACATCCTTGATCTATTACTCTTAAAATCACTCTCCCGGATTGATCCGACAGGAGCATTACCTTGAATAATATACCAAAAAACCATACCTAATTGGAAGATATCTGATTGATAGTCTAAAGTACAATCATATTTAAATTCTGAGTTAGCTTTTGCTGTTAAATATTTATTCATTGCCTCAGGGCTTACCCATCCTTTAGGACCAATAATTCCATTTTCATCCGCAGCCAGATCATCATTCCTGAATGAAATTAAACCAAGATCTCCAATTTTGAAAGTGTCATCAAAAACAAAAATATTATCTGGTTTGATATCTCTGTGATAATAATCTAGTGAATGTAATTCCTCTATGCCATAAGCTAAACTTAAACAGAAGTCAATTCTGTCAAATAAAGGAGGTTGTTTAGTCTCAAAAAATGTTTTAATATCTGACTCACTATATTCCATTGTATAAAAAAGAAATCTTTCTTTTTTTGAGGTTATTAGGAAGCCGGATTGATTTATTTCAATCACATTAGAAAATTTCCTTTTCTTACATTCAAATAAAGCATCTACCTCACGATCGAATCGCTTATGAATATTTTTATATAGTCTTGTTCCCCTCAGTGGTGTTTTGCAAATTTTCAAAATAAGTGTTGGACTAACACCATCCTCATAAACCTGAGCTGGGGTCAATGTAAGAATGATAGAATTACCTCCCTTGTTACCAGGCGTCTTATTATTTATGTAGGAGATTATATAATCAGTATTATCAATTGAAACCAAGTTTTGAAATGGATCATATAGATTTAGAAGAAGAGTACTATCCTCATATCTTATTGATCCTGGCAATTCTATTTCAATGCTGAACATGATATAACTTTATTCTTAAGAAGAATGTGAGATCAAAAAATAGTTTTTATGTTTAGTTAGTGTTATTCCAAGCTTTGGCTCTAATGCATCAAGATATTCATAAACATCATTAAAAGTTTCATTTCCCTTTTCTTCATTATTCTTTAATATTTGATTAAAAAACTGAAGTCGATTTTCTCTAGCTAATTTTGAATTTGATTGGCTAACACAATTTAAGGCATAATCTTTTAAAGGTTTACATTCATCTTTAGATGGGCTGATGTGCGGGCCTAATAGAATAAGTAAGTTGTATTGAAGTGTTAATATTTCAATTGTTTCACTAAGGTTTTCATTTATGAAACAGAAAAGTGTATAAAAATCATTTTTCTGCTTATATCTTGTTTTGCAAATTGGGAATACATCATTTAAGTAGTGAATTTTTGTAATAATAGACTCATATTTTGTCTTGAGTTCATTATGCTCATGTTCAGTAATATCAATCTCATAAATTTTATCAACAACCTTTTTCTTATCAGTGATCCCCATCTTCAAATAGGCCATGAGTTCTTCGACAAAGTCTCTATCATTCATTCTTAATTTGGTTGTTTCTGAGAATAAATCAAGATCAATCATTTCTTGATTATCTAGTACATCCTCAACAAGGCGGAGGAATAATGTATCATGAAATTGAGCTTTATTTAATTCTGGTGTGTTAAGATGTTTCCCTCTTTTATTAACTAATGTATAAAAGGATTCCATTGAATCATTTGAATTTAAATTAAATAGGATTGTTATGTTAAGTTTATAAGAAAGAAAAGATTCCTTATTTATATTATTAATAGATTTTTTATCTGATGAAAGGATCTTTCCATGCCAAAATAATAGTATTGTTCTAGAACGTTGTTGCCCATCAACCATCTCAAAATCCTTATCCTTTCTTTTGTATAGGAAAAAACTTGGTAACGGGAGCCCATGTAATATAGAATCAATCAAAAATTTCTGATCATTTGAGGTCCAAATAAAATTTCTTTGATAAGGAGGTTTTAAGTCAATAAAATCCTTTTCAATAGACTTGATAAGGTCTCCTATTATCCAAGATTCAAATATATATTCCATATTACTTTAGATAAAACAATTTGCACATAATTCTTCGTCATTCACCAGCGTATCAATGAGTTTGTTCGATTTAGGGATAGAAAGCTTCTTTTTAAATTTCTCAATATTTTCTTGTTTGATTTCTGCCATTCGTTTTGGTTGAATAATATCATTTAAACTCTCATTATCCATCCATGTATAGCCGTCTTTTTCATATTCTTGAGCTAACTTGAATAGATCTGGATGCCTCTCATAAAGCCAAATCCATTCTATTTTTCGCTGGTAAAAGCAAAAATAACAGCCAGATCTGCTTCTTTTATAAGTTCCCTTTTCCCCATTTACCTCATACTCAATCTCATCATAGTAGCCAGGTGTCTTTACTCCATTTTCTTTAAATAGTTGATACACTCCATTAAGATATATACTTTCTTCTTTTTCTAATAAAGAATATTCTTTAAGCTTAGAAATTGGGTATTCCTTATCTTTTAAGAACTCAAATACTACTCTATTGAAAGTACTTACACTAATGTTTAATAAGTCATTTAACTTTTGAGATAACAGGTATTTTCTAGATTGTGGTGTAAGTATAATTTCTTTGTATCGTTCAGTCAAACCTGTAGGGGAAAATTTTGAATAAACATCAAAAAATTTATCAATGCTAGAATTATGCATTACAAGGTTAATAATTTCCAAACTCCAAATATTTCTCCGAAAGGGGAAGATGGACTGAATATTCTGTTTAGTAGAAATATAACCTTCTCTGTCTTCATCACCTCTAATGCCAACATAAGATAAAACCTGATCGTTTCCTACCCACGTCTCAAAAGGTTCTAATTTTAACTTCTTTGTGCACCAACGTGCCATAGATGACGGTAAGTATCCATTGTAAACATCTAAATAGTGATCAAAGGCGTTTTTATGACTAGAATTTGCCTCAAGACGAACGATTTGTTTGCCAAGAAAGGATTGAAGCTCATCAAGTAATTTATAGGTTTCTGGAAGCTCTTTTCCTGTATCTGCAAAGTAATATTCCACTTGATTTGCTAGATCAGGAAACTTTGTCTTAAGATAAATAGCAAGGGCAGTACTATCCTTACCTCCTGAGATACCTAATACATGACGCACTTTATTCTTCATTTTCAATCTGTTCCTGCAAAAGTTTAATTAACAGGGCTATATTCTCTTGTTTTTTCCCATTTTGAAGAAATGGTCGAATTTTTTCCTCTAATTTAAGAATTTCACCTGATTTTGTTTTTGGAAGTCTTATTAGATTCTTCTGAACTCCTTTTAGAAATGATGTAATTTCTAATTTTAATACCTCTTCTTTTTCTTTGTTAATTTTTTCATGACTTAGTTCCGTGAGATTATCTAACTCATGAACAAGCTGTGGAAATTTTATGCAGAATAGATCAAAATCTTTGTCAGTAAATACGTCTAATGACTTATTTAATACTGCGATAGCTATTGAGTTTAGCCATGACTTTCGATCCTCAAGAGCTGTTGTTATTCTTTGATAGAATACCTTTTGCTTAATATTTAATTCTTCTTTCCGAATATAGGAAAATCGTTTTTGAAGAAGTTCTTTATTCTCAGGGAAAGTTAGTCTATTATCTGGTAATTCAGAATTGATTATTGTTTCGATTTTGTTAAAAAGTGTTTCTTGAGTTGCACTTATTTCCCTTAATGTCTCTTTTAACTTGACCGCAAAAAATTCAATTCTTTCTTTCTTATTTAGATCGGAGGATGTTAATCCTAAGGCTCGAGGAATATCTTCAAAAAAGGCTTTTTCAGGGTTTGTAGAGTTAGCGATTGCATCTCTTAACCTTAATCCTTCCTGAGAGATAGATTTGGTTTCTTGACTATATTGGGTTAATCTTTTGTAAAAAGTCAAAAAGGGTTTAATGGTTTCAATAAAGGAGTCTCTTGTTGGCGTTACTTCTTCAAGTTGGTTTAAGAAGAACCTGTATTGATTGAAAATTGATAATTTATCTTCGGTAAGGTACAATGTGTGTATGAAATATTTATGTGGTTGTCGCATTGCTACATCTAGAGTATCATCAGTCAACTCTGGAATAAAAGTATCTTCCTCGTAAAAAGCAAATTCATTTTTCTTGGAGATTAAGAATACTGGTATCCAAATATCTATTAACCCTTGTTTAAGTTTAAATGGTTTTTGAGCCAATTTATCTATGAAATCGCTTATTTTCCTTGGAGATATTGCACACTCTTGAAAAAACTTTTCTCCAAAATTCCAAAGTTCAATATAACTAATATCTGTGGGCTCTCCAAAAGTCCATGTAGATCCATTTTGTCTATGAATTCCTGTGTTTTTTAAAAGAGTGTAATAAATAGTCTTTTCTGGAGGATATAAGTCTTTATCAAACCCAAGGTCTTCTAAGTGTGATTGACTTAGTAGTTCCTTTATTAAGGTTTTTCTTGCAGCTGAAATTGATCCTTGAACCTTATGTTTATTAATTGATTCATTCTTAAAAATTGGAGTAAAGGGATATTGTTCAAGACTAATTATTGATAGAAATTTATTAAGATCCCTTTGGTTCTTAAAGACATATCGTTTGCCCTTATGGAACCACCATACGTTAGCATTATCTCCATAAAAACTTAAAGTGAATTCGTTGTTCAATTTCTCTATTAAGGATTTCTTATTTGAATCCAATTCATTTTGAACTACATTGTCATCTTTGGCCTGTTCCTTAACCCAATTAATCTTTTCAATCTCATATAATATTTCTCGAATTTTCTCACTATTTGAGAGCCATCCATATAAAATTGCTTTATCTATTTTCTTCGAGAATTCAATAAATTTTTTCTCATCTAATAGATCATGGATAACTAGATTAATAAAACCATCAATTGGCCCTTCCGGATCCTTTTCAATATGATTTTCTGTTAATTCAAATACAAAATATCTTGGGGTTCCTCTTTCATAACAAACTTTTTTAGCCTGTAAAACTGGGAATGAAAAGTAGTTTTGAAGCTTATTTATGATATTAAAATCATTCGAAACTGAATTATTAGCCTCTTCAAGAGCATGACCGATATTAAAGTCAGTCCCTCTAAATAGAATGTATCTTTGATTATAGTTTTGATAGCGAATAATTTGTTGATGTTCAAGAATCTCGATTATTTCTTCTGCGTTATTTATTTGAAGAGAAATAGATCCGTATTTGGCGAGAAATTTGAGATCAATCTTTTGTCCTGATTTTCCAAAAATATTTAATAGCCCAATAACCTTTAATATTTTTTTCGCCGACAGATTCTCCTGATCAAACCTACTTTCCACAATTTCAATTGCTTCCCTAATTGCTCTCCATTGGAGAGAATGAGGATTATGTTTTGAGTTTAAGACACTATGAAAATTATATGAAAGATAATCATACACATCAGCAAGGCTATAAAATGGTCGCTCAGATGAAAAATCTAATAACCCAAGATAGTCATCTGAATGAAGAAAATTAAAAAGTGATCTTTCATTCTGACCATAATATTGAAAAGCAAGAGTAATTGTACAAGCTGACAGTAAATCAAAAGGATATAATTTTTTTGCGAACTCTTTACTAAAGAAGTCCTTCAATGGGAAAGCATCTGATTCTTGAATTGCATCAATCAATTCATGAAATTTGGCATTACTAATATTTAACTTGAAACCTTTTGATAAAATGTGTTCTGAAGCTAAAAATAATAGCTGCTCTACAGGCTCATTAAACGGGATTTGAATTAATCGTCCACTTACTTTTGTCCATTCTTTTCTTTGGGCTAATGGCAATTCAAATGCATAATCTTCAAATGGCTGATGTAGAGTAGTTATTAAGATTATATCATGTTTAGAGTTATTGGCAAACTCAGAAAGCTTTTGCATAAAGTACATCTCTTTTTCTGGAGCTATCGCTGCGGCATACTCTAAAAATTTTCCAAATTCATCTAGTACTATGACAAGAGCCTCATTCTTGTCGTTGTAATTTGAGACAATTTTTTCAAATGATTTAAAGAAATCCTCTTTATCTGGAATAGAGAATGATTGTCTTAACTTCATCTCTAATGATTCAAAATCCCCGATTACAAATTCAGATAAAAAACCCTTTTCAGAATTGCTAATAAATTTAAAATACTCTGCTTTTTTATTGAGTACTTTTATTAAAGCTAATATAAATGCTGATTTGCCAGTACCATATGCACCTATAATGCAAAAAGATCGAATCCCTTTTTCGAAAGATTGAATGATTCTATTGAAAGATGTTTCCCCATTTACTGTTGGGTAATAATAAAGTTCCTCAAATTGGTCCCTTACAATATTTACTGAAGGAGAATAGAATTTAGTCTTCATAATATTTACTTAGTACCTTATGAGGTGTAATACTATCAGGAATAACTAAAACAATATTTCCGGCTGTTTCTGAGATAAGAGTCCCTTTGTAAAGGCTTTCAAGTTTTTTAAGTTTTTTATAAAGGCCTTCTTTACTTAACGAGAAAACAATACCTGGACTATTAGGGTCTGCATTTAGTCTTCTAAATGCAATACTGCTCTCATTTTTATATTGCTCTAATATATAATAATATACTATCTCAGGTGGCAAATTTGGTTTTTCATTTGATTCTAATGAAAACCATTCAATTATTCTCCCATTTAGATCCTTTTCCTTTGTGGACTTCATAATTTCAAGTTCAAGGAATAGACTCCCAAACTCATCCTCAAAATCGTTTTTATTAGTCTTATAATCTGGTTGGTTATATGTTCTACAGAATACACTAATGTCTTTTTCTATAGTTGAACTATTAAACCCCTTAGTTTTAAGTTCAGAGCATTTATTCATTAAAAAGTCAAATAATTGAGATTTATTAAATGTAGAACGACTCCGTTTGAATTCATTAAAAACGATTCCAAATATTGAAGCATATTCATACTTAATAAGATTTGCATGTAGTAGCCAAATAGATCCAATATCTTCTAAAAATGGGTCATAACCATTATCTGACAAAAGTAAATCTGCGAATGGGGTGGGTTTATTACCAGAATCCGAAAGATTCATAGCCTTCATCCAAAATGCTATTGAAGTAACCATATTCTTTCCAACTCCAAGCTCATTAGTTGCTTCTGGATCTGTAAAAGCTTTATTCCCTTTTATATAGTCGTAACCCTTCTTTGGCCAAAATGTCCGACAAATAAAAGTCTCATGCCCTGAAAATCTTAATTGCATAATAAAATGTTATTCATTACAAATGTAACAAATGGATAGAAAGAAACGAACTAAAATAATTAACAGTAGGCTACCAGAATTGTTTCTTTGATTGATAAGTAAATGTAGATACTTGAATTAGTTTTTAACGCCGGCTAAACTGATACCACCTTCCGGCAAAAAATGGTACCACCATTATTTGAGTTAGATTTTTTCCATTGCATTTTATACAATATGCCGGAATGTCAGTTTTTTTTGATCCCATCTTCGATCAAATATTTGCAGAATAAAAACTGAGCTCTTTTCAATTGAAATCGTGGTATGATAATCAAGTAAAATAAGTTGAAGGTTAATTAATTGCTGAAAATCAGCATCTTTCAATTTTGAAAGATTTTCTCAATGATCCCATCAATTACCTGCCTCCACTGTTGCAAATCGGTACCATGTAATCACCGAATAAAAAAACAGAAGTATTGCTCATCACGGCTATGTCAAAATACGCGTAGGCGTTCATCCAGTAAAAAAGGATCTTCCAGTCCATCTGAGAGTCGATTCTTGCGTAAAGCCAGGAATAAGCGATGGCGAGATACTCGTCCGGGACACGAGTATCAGAAACAATACAGAGCAAATCATCCGGAGTATGTAAAGCGCAATCGCTGGCGGTAATAGAAAAGAAGGGACAATCAGATACCGAGGTGTTATATGATGCACGATTGTCTACCTATGGCAATGATCTTATGCAATCAATAGGGTATGTAATCCAGGCGGTTCAGATCATGCTGTCGAGGTTGGGTGATCACAGCGTAGGCAGGTTAAATGAAACAGAGAAAGCGATCATCACCCCTGGCTTTGAGAAGGTATCAGGATATGCAGAGAAACTAAAAGAGACCATTACCTGTTTACAAATCCCATAAAACAAAACAACAAGATGAAAGACGAAAATTTAGAAAACAGTGTCAATAAGGAATTTTCTATTTTATGATCGCTAACCCCGCGGTAAGCAGCAGGGTTAGCGATCGCGGGGATTCAAATATTTGTGCCATTTGTTCTTATGCCTCTTCCACCACTTTCCAACCGATAGCATCAGCAAGTGCAAAAACAGGTTCTTTCAAGTCCCCATAAAAGGTGACACGGTGCCAACCCCAGTCCCAAAACCGAAACAGTTTTTCAATATCACCAACAGGTTCGGCACATAGTTTAGTACGGCAGGCACGGTCATCGGGGTCATTGGAAATACCTTTGGCCATGTGGAACAAAATTTCTTTTCTGTTTTGGTTGATTTGGAGTGTTGTTGTCATATAATCTACCGGAAGAATGGAACGAATTGATGCCCCCTGCCTATCTTCAGAATGAGTCATTATTGTGTAAGGATTTTCAGGACCGTCAGGCCCAAACACTTTATTGGAAGCTACACAATGAGCATAAATTATCTGACGTTTTGAGGTGTCGATAACCGGATCAGAAATCATCCCTGGCCGTCCCGATAATATCTGAAATGCTGTCATTGTTGCTGCCGACCGGATATCACCTTCACAACCTCCTACAAGACTGTTTCTGTTCAGACAACTGAAATCTATGCAAGAGCAGATTCCCGACAAAAGAGAGAAGCGATTGAAAAAGCATACGCTGATGTGTAAGCATCCGGCCTAGTGCGTCTTTTTTCATTTGCTGAGGCTGATTA
>JANXXP010000185.1 GCA_025350595.1 Bacteroidota bacterium | reverse complement strand
TGAGCTAAAGTTAGTCTATGACAACAATTCTCAAAATGAAGCGGCAAAAGCATATTATCAATGGTGGCATGCTCTTTACATCTTTAATGACAAAATGAAGTCAGATCCTCTTGTAGAAACTGATTATAGATGGCAATAGATTTGAGCGAAGATGGATTGTCCTTTGTCTAGTTTAAACCTTTTCCCTTTTAAAATTATAGAGGCAGCCAGATTAGCTGCCTCTGCTGTGATCCCGGGGCGACTCGAACGCCCAACCAACAGAACCGGAATCTGTCATTCTATCCATTGAACTACGGGACCAGATCTATATCGCAAAAGTATAACCAAAAGGCGGGTTTTACAACTTATATCGAAAATTTACCCAATCCTCTATCCTATTGCGCCACGCTGTCAAGGATATTTGCCAAAGTTTTTCTATTTTCGCAGACTTAAAAGACGGGAGATGGATTACAATTTTCACGAAATAGAAAAAAAGTGGCAGAAGTATTGGGAAGATAATAAAACTTTCAAAACTCCTGAAGATTTAACAAATCCAAATAAATGCTATATCCTCGACATGTTCCCCTATCCATCCGGAGCAGGACTGCATGTTGGTCACCCTGAAGGATATACAGCCACTGATATATTCAGCAGATACAAACGCATGAAGGGATTCAATGTCCTCCACCCAATGGGCTGGGATGCATTTGGACTTCCTGCTGAACAGTATGCCATTCAAACCGGAACACATCCTTCGATAACAACAAAAAATAACTGCGATACTTTCAGGCGTCAGATAAAAGAACTAGGATTGAGCTACGACTGGGACAAAGAAATTAACACAACTGATCCTAAGTATTTTAAATGGACACAGTGGATCTTTATCCGTCTTTACAATACCTGGTTCGATGATAAACTACAGAAAGGAAGACCAGTATCTGAATTGCATATACCTAAAGAACTTACCGGATCAGATAAGACCAAATACATCGATTCGAAGAGACTTGCCTATTATGCCAATGCACAGGTCTGGTGGTGTCCAAGCTGCAGAATAGTTTGTGCAAATGAAGAGGTACTCACCGACGGATCGCATGAAAAATGTGGTAACAGGGTCGAAAAGAAAAATCTTAAACAGTGGATGCTTCGCATTCAGCTTTATGCAGAAAGACTGCTGAAAGGTATTGATAGTCTTGAGTGGCCGGAAGGTATTAAAGATATGCAGCGCAACTGGATAGGACGTTCAACAGGTGCTGAAGTTGACTTTAAAATTGATGGATTAAATGAAAACTTAAGAGTCTTTACAACCCGTCCCGACACTCTGTTCGGAGCAACGTATATGGTAATTGCCCCTGAACATCCTCTTACCGGTATAATTACAACTGATGACCATAAAAACTCAGTAAACGATTATATCAAAGCCACTTCACTTAAATCGGACCTCGATCGTACTGATCTGGCTAAGGATAAAACCGGTGTATTTACAGGAAGGTATGCAGTTAATCCGGTAAATAAAAAGCTTATCCCGATATGGGTTGCAGATTACGTTTTAACTGGTTATGGAACCGGTGCGATAATGGCAGTGCCGGCTCACGACAACAGAGACTTCGAATTTGCTCTTAAATTCAAACTTCCGATAGTTTGCATTCAGGATCCGGATGTTTCTGATCACGACCAGAAAAAAAGAATTCTTGAAGGTAAGGAATGCTGGACAGAAGACGGGAAATATATTAACTCCTCAGATAAATTAACCGGGATAGATATTAACGGTTTGAATAAAGAAGCCGGCATAGCACAGATAACCAGTTGGCTGGAAGCCGGAAACCTTGGAACTGCAAAAATTAATTACAAACTCCGCGACTGGCTTTTCAGCCGTCAGAGATACTGGGGCGAACCATTCCCTGTTATTCATTGGGAAGATGGAGAAATTACCCTGATGAATGATAATGAACTGCCTCTGGAGCTTCCTAAACTCGAAAAGTACCTTCCCGGAGAATCAGGTGAATCGCCACTTTCGAATTCAGATGAATGGTTAAATGTAACCGACAAAAACGGACGGAAAGGCAGAAGGGAAACAAATACAATGCCTCAATGGGCTGGATCGTGCTGGTATTATCTTCGTTTTATCGATCCGAAAAATGACGAAGTGATCTTCGACGTGGCAAAAGAAAAATACTGGATGCCTGTTGATTTGTATATCGGCGGTGCTGAACATGCTGTCCTTCATCTTCTGTATAGCCGGTTCTGGCATAAAGTATTATCCGACCTTGGAATTGTTTCAACCGACGAACCTTACAGAAGATTGTTCAACCAGGGAATGATACTTGCATTTGCATATGAAACAGAATCAGGATCAAAAGTCTCGGGAGACCTGGTTGAGGAACGCGAAAATAAATACTTCCATAAAGAAACCGGCGCTGAACTTAGACAGATTGTCGCCAAGATGTCGAAATCGCTCAAAAATGTGGTGAATCCCGATGATGTCACATCAAAATACGGTGCCGATTCGCTGCGTCTTTATGAAATGTTTATGGGCCCTCTTGATGTTACAAAACCATGGGACGATAAAGGTGTAAAAGGAGTATTCGGATTTCTTGGAAGAGCATTCAGATTCATGTCTTCCCCTGAGAATATCACCAGTGGAGCAGAAGATCCTGAGATATTGAAAAGTCTTCACTATACTATTAAAAAAGCAGAGGGAGATATTGAAACTTTACGCTTCAATACAGCAATTTCTCAAATGATGATATTCATCAATCTGGCTAACAAAAAAGGAAAAGTGACACTTGAAACAGCCAACACTTTTACAAAAGTACTGGCTCCTTTTGCACCACATGCAGCTGAAGAGCTTTGGAGTCTTCTTGGTAATAAAAATTCTCTTGCCTACGAACCCTGGCCTCTCTTCAATGAAGAATATCTTAAAGAAGACAATTTTGATTATCCTGTTTCTTTCAACGGTAAAACGAGGTATAACATCTCTCTTCCTGTTAACATGTTAAAAGAAGAGATCATTAAAATTGTTCTTGCTGATGAAAGATCTCAGAAATGGCTCGGAGGAAATACTCCTTCGAATATTATTGTTGTGCCATGCAGGATTGTGAATATTGTTATAAAAAACTAAAAAGGTTGGAAGTCAGAAGACCTGAGTCAGAAGTAAAACCTTCCGTCTTCTGTCTTCCTTCTTCCGTCTGAAATTCTCTTCCATTCATGTATTCCCGACTTATAGCCCTTCTCAATATTTCTCTTGTTCTCTTTTCAGTCTCCTGTAAAAAAGCTGTGAATGACAATTCCGGAGTTATTATTTCAGCGCCAGATTCAACTGTCATAAGGGAAATCAGAAAGCCGGTTCTGTTGTATGGCATTCCGGCTGATTCATTCGAACTGGTACCAGGACACGTTAAGCCAAATGGAATTCTTTCCGAAATCCTGGTAAAACACGGAGTTAGTATGCAGGAGATTGATCAGGTAATCAGAAATTCAAGAAGTGTTTTCGACGTCAGGAATATAAGATCAGGTAACAACTACATTCTTTTTTGTGAAAAGGACAGTGATGCAAGAGCCAGATACATGGTATATGAACAGGATCTGTCTACCTGCTATGTCTTCAGTTTCAATGATTCTCTAAATATAACACCTGTCAGGAAAAAGTCAGAAAGTCTTATTAAATATGCTTCTGCTACTATTGAAACATCGCTTTGGTATGCGATGAAAGCAGAAGGACTGCATCCGTCACTGGTTAATGAGTTGTCGGAAATTTTTTCATGGACTGTTGACTTTTTCGGATTGCAGAAAGGAGATAATTTTAAAGTTATTTATGAAGAACGGTTCATTGATAGTAAATCATTAGGAATATTCAGGATATATGGAGCACAGTTTAACAGGGCTGGTTCATCAATAACAGCAATACCATTTATTCAGGAAGGGAAAGAGTCATTTTATGATCTGGAAGGAAATAGTCTGAGAAAAGCATTTTTAAAAGCCCCCCTTCAGTTTTCGAGAATTAGTTCCAGGTTCTCATCAGGAAGAATGCATCCTATTTTGAGGATAGTAAGGCCACATTACGGAGTAGATTACGCTGCGCCAATCGGGACTCCTGTTTTTTCAATAGGCGATGGCAGAATTATTTCAACAACCACCGATGACGGATCAGGCAGGATGGTAAAAATTCAGCATAACAGTGTATATTCTACGGCATATATGCACTTAAGCCGGTTCGGCGCGGGTATTGCACCCGGAGTAATGGTAAAGCAAGGTGATGTTATCGGATATGTAGGCAGCAGCGGTCTTTCTACCGGTCCTCATCTCGATTTCAGATTTTTTAAGAATGAATATCCGGTTGATCCTCTAAAAATTGATGCCCCATCTGTTGAGCCGGTGTCGAAACAAAACAGAATGAGGTTTGAAAAGAATAAAACCGTTGTTTTAAGCCTCCTCGGGACTTTTAATTAGAAAATCAGGCAATTTTTCAACCAGATCTTCAATGATCTTTGGAAAATGTAAATATTCAAGAGCGTGAACTCTTGCTGCAAGAGATTCCGGGGTATCTGAAGGGTCCACTTTGCAGCGCTCCTGAAAGATCACATCACCGGTATCGTATAATTTATTAACATAATGAACAGTTATTCCTGATTCCTTGTCCTTATTTGCAATAACACCCTTATGAACCGTATCGCCATACATACCTTTTCCTCCATATGCCGGTAAAAGAGCCGGATGAATATTTATTATGCGCCCGGGGTATTGATCAATGATATTTTCAGGTACCAGCCATAAAAATCCTGCAAGAACAATAAAATCAATTTTATACAATGTAAGGTAACGAAGTACTTTTCCAGTGACATAAAATTCTTTACGTTCGAAAAAAACGGTTCTTATATTATGCGCTTCAGCCCTTTTTAAAACCATTGCCTGACGGTTATTTGACAAAACAAGACTTACTTTTGCGCTGTTTCTGTTCGAAAAGTAAGTAATTATATTTTCAGCATTGGTGCCGGAGCCAGAAGCAAAAACAGCTATATTCCTCATATTTTGATAATTAGCATAATTGTCAACAAATATTAATAATGGCTTAAAATAAGATTATTTTTCTAATTATCAACACATTGAACTGTACAGTAAATAAAAAAACATCAAATCATTTGAAAAATAAAGTACAAATATATTTCTTTGCATGGTTCAAAAATTAATATTAATTAAAATTTATTATTATGTCGGACATTGCCACAAGAGTAAAGGAAATAATAGTTGACAAACTTGGAGTAGACGAATCAGAAGTAACTCCGGAAGCCAGTTTTACTAACGATTTAGGAGCAGACTCTCTTGATACCGTTGAGTTGATCATGGAATTCGAAAAAGAATTCAATATCGGTATTCCAGACGATCAGGCAGAATCAATCGGTACCGTTGGTGATGCAATCAAGTACATTGAGGAAAATGCAAAATAATTTGCATTTTTAATAAGCCATTTATGATAAGAGTTGTAGTAACAGGCCTTGGGGCGTTGACTCCTTTAGGCAATAATTTGCATGAATATTGGGAAGGGCTTATCAATGGAGTAAGCGGTGCGTGTATGATTACCCGTTTTGATACTGAAAAGTTCAAGACAAAATTTGCATGTGAATTAAAAGGCTACGACTCATCAAAGTATTTTGACAGAAAAGAGGCCAATAAACTGGACCCATATGCCCAGTATGCCCTTATAGCAACCGATGAAGCGATCGTTGATTCAGGTTTAAATCTTGAGAAAATTGACAAGGACCGGGTTGGTGTTATATGGGCTTCAGGTATTGGTGGACTGGAGACATTCTTTCTGCAAATAAAAAATTATGTTCTTGGGGATGGGACACCGAGATATAGTCCCTTCTTTATCCCCAAGATGATTAGTGACATAGCAGCAGGATCAATATCAATAAAATACGGGTTCAGAGGGCCAAACTTCGCTACAGTATCAGCATGTGCCTCCTCAACCAATGCAATAATTGATGCTGTTAATTACATTAAGTGGGGAAAGGCGGATATATTTATTACCGGAGGTTCTGAAGCTGGTGTAAATGAACCCGGAATTGGAGGGTTTAACGCTTTGCAGGCCCTTTCTACAAATAATGCCGAATTTCAATCTGCATCGAGACCTTTCGATCAAACTCGTGACGGGTTTGTTCTTGGCGAAGGGGCAGGAGCCCTGATCGTGGAAGAGTATGAACATGCCAAAGCAAGAGGCGCAAAAATTTACGCTGAATTGGTTGGCACAGGTCTTACAGCTGACGCTTATCATCTTACTGCACCTCATCCCGAAGGACTGGGTGCAAGAAATGTTATGAAGATTGCAGTAAAAGATGCCGGATTAAACTTTGAAGATGTTGATTACATTAACGTACATGGAACATCCACTCCACTTGGGGATATTTCTGAAACAAGAGCTATTGTGAATGTTTTTGGGGAGCATGCTTATAATCTTAATATAAGTTCAACAAAATCAATGACCGGGCACCTTCTCGGAGCTGCCGGTGCTATTGAAGCCATCGCCGCAATTATGGCTACTGTTCATGATATTATTCCCCCTACCATTAACTTCAAGGTTCCTGATCCCGACATTGATCAAAAACTTAACCTAACTCTCAATAAAGCACAGCACAGAAAAGTTAATATTGCAATAAGTAATACTTTTGGGTTTGGCGGTCATAATGCTTCAGTCGTTGTAAAAAAAGCTGATATTTAGTGTCTTTATTCCGAAAAAGGAAAAATGTTCTGTATCTTCTTGATAAACGGGAGTTAAATTCCCGTTTAAAAAAAATATTGGGATTCAGTCCCGGCAATCTGAAATTATATGAAATAGCATTTATTCACAGATCAGCTACATTTACCCTTCCTGATGGTAAAAAAGTGAATAATGAAAGGCTTGAGTTTCTTGGCGATGCCATACTTGATGCCATCCTTTCAGATTTTCTTTTTGAGAAATTCCCTGATGCAAATGAAGGCTTCATGACCAAGATACGATCAAGAATCGTAAACCGCGATGTCCTGAATCAATTGGCAGTATCTATGGGGATCAATAAAATTCTCATAAGCAATGTTAATTCAATACATCCCACAAAAAATCTTTATGGTGATGCACTTGAGGCACTTATCGGCTCGGTATTCATTGATAAGGGATTTAAAAAAACAAAAAAACTCTTTATCAATAATGTACTGAACAAGTATCTCGATCTTAATGTTATAGTAAATACCGATTCAGATTATAAAAGTATGGTCTTTGAATGGGTACAAAAACATAAATCAAACCTTATCTTCACATATAACGAAGAATATGATTTCAATCTGAAAAGGTCTGTCTTCTCAACAACTTTAATTATTGATAAAGAAGAATTGGGAAATGGCCATGGTGATTCAAAAAAAGAAGCGGAACAGGAAGCAGCATGCAAGGCATGGTTCAAGCTCAAAGATAAATTTGATGGATAATGATATATATGTCATTTATTTATAACTTAGCTGATTCAGTAAATGAAGATGAAGAGTGCATCAAAAGTAACACGTGTAAAACTTGAAATCAGCCAGAATAACGATATATTACTGGTAGGCCTGGTTTCAGCTGAACCCGATTATAAACTCTCTCTTTCTATCAATAAAAAATTCCGGATTTCTCTAAAGAACACGGTTCCGGTTAAGGTCTCTGAGGTTACAGGACCTGAACATACTTTTAGCCGATTCTCTGATACGAATGGTTCTCCTGATATCATTTTCAATCTATTCTCAAATCGGTCAGGTAAAAACTTCCTTCTAAAAAATCTTAAAAATGTTGATTTCATTTTTCAGGTACATGATTCTGAAAATAATAATAACATAAATCAGATCTCCGGCTCACTCAAAGAAATCGAATCTGTAAATGCAGTCTTCAGAATTGACCTAAATACTTTTAAGGATAAAAATTTACACTACCTAATGCAGTAGATTATGGAAAACCAACATTACGATTTAGCAGAAGCCGAATTTTCAAAAGAGGGGAAAGTCATTTTATGGATCGTTGCTGTCTTTTTTCTTGTTGCTGCGGTATTTATCTTATTTAGGGTTTTTATCCTGGGAAATAAGGATATAAACGCGACCTTCGCCTTTGTACCTTTCGGCATTAGTCTTTTTGTCACCCTTATAGCTTACTACGCAACGGCAAAAAGAAAAAATCTGTATTTTTCAATAACGGATGATAAAATAGAATTCCGGTTTGGAATTATTAATCCAAAAATGAAGCTATTTAAATGGGCTGATATAAGGGAACTTGTTTTTCCATCCAAACAAAAAAGAGTAATGCTGAACTTTAATGATGGGGGATTCTTTATCATTAATCTGAACTGGATTGAGAAGAAAAAATCTGTAAGTATCATTAAAAATATTTACAAGATGGCACTAGATAAGAACATCAAAATTACCAAGGTTAAAATTCTTGTTAAGTAAAGGTTTTATTCCCGATCCTGAGAATGCACTTCAGGCAGATAAAATAAGAAGAGGCTGACGATGATCGTCAGCCTCACTTTTGATAACCCTAAAACTAACCTAACCTATGAAAAAAACCTTTATATACTGTGATTCAAATATCGTGCCAAATACTCTGCAAATATATTACCAGTTCCCGGATAAAAAAAATATAATCTCCTAAATAATTGAATATTAACAATATTTTAATGATATGTTAAAATATAATATTTATTTATACTTCCTATTTCTGTAGCCTTCAGCTGAGACAATCAAAGGTGTTAAAGAAAGTTAAAGTATGGAATTATAAAATATATACAAGTACTTTTACATCTGTATGAAGCGGAAAACCATAGTATTATTGGCCATTTTCTTTTTTCTGGTCATATCCGGACTGATTCTTATACAACTTTCCTGGATACGCAATGCTATAGCTATAACCGATCAGCAATTCCGTTATTCAGCAAATAAAGCTCTTGAATCGGTGGTCCTCGATCTTGAAGAGAAGGAATTGATAAAGAATATTGTTGAAGATATTGATCCGGCATCCACTGATTCAATAACTGCGATTGTCCCGGCAAATTCCCCGCTTGCTAAAAAACTCCATGGATACCAGCCTAATTCTGCGCTTCTTAAAATGTATGGACTTAATACTCCGGGAGAACCAATAGCTATAACCAGTTCAGGACATAAAATATTTTTAACAGCCGAAGACTCATCTCCGTTTTCACCTGATGAAACGTCAGAACCATCCCCACAATTTACAACTTCAGATATTACAGGCAGGGTGAGTAATAAAATTGTTTTTCTTGAAAATATAATGGAAAAAATTCTCAGGAATACTCCTGACATCAGAGAAAGGATTGATCCCGAGAAACTTAAACAACAGATTAGAACCGCCCTGAACAACGTCGGAATAAATCTTGATTTTGAATTCTCGATCCGTTCGGGACGATTTGGGAATATATGGAACACTCCAAGTTTTAAAGACAAACCCGGGACAAATAAATTCATTATCCAGCTTTTTCCTAATGATCCTGTCCCAAGTCAGAATCAGATCGTTTTATACTGTCTTCAGGAAAAACAGTATAAAATCGAGAAAATCGGAATCCTGGGATTCCTGTCATTACTTTTTACCTTGTTTCTGCTTATCCTCGCAACCGGTACATTTATCGTAATCTTTCGGCAGAAAAAAATTTCAGAGATGAGAAGTGATTTCATAAACAACATGACTCATGAGCTTAAAACACCAATTTCTACTATATCCCTGGCCTCGCAGATGATGGCCGACAAATCGATCGCCGACAAAGATAAAAACATCGACAGCCTTGCAAGAATTATTAACGATGAGAGTATGAGACTCAAATTTCAGGTTGAGAAAGTTCTTCAGATGGCAATATTTGAAAAAATGAAAATGAAGTTCAATATAGTTGAAATGGATGTTCATTTAATCCTTGATAAAACTGTCGAGAATTTTGCACTTCAGATCGCAAATTGCAATGGAGTAATTAAGAAAGACTATCAGGCAACATTTTCCCTGGTTATGATTGATGAAATTCACTTTCTGAATTCAATATCCAATCTTATTGATAACGCAATTAAGTATTCGAAAGACAAACCTGAAATAACTATATCCACAAGAAATAACAAGAAAAGTGTAGTTATTACAATTGAAGATAAAGGGATCGGAATAAGTAAAGAAAATATGAATAAGATTTTCGACAAATTCTATCGGGTACCTTCCGGAAATGTGCATACTGTAAAGGGGTTTGGACTTGGTTTAAGCTATGTTAAAAAAATCATAGAAGAACATGATGGATCGATTAAAGCTGATAGTCAGATTAATAAAGGGACAAGGTTCACTATTTTTCTTCCACAAAACGGAATAAAATAATTTTATAACAGATGGATAATATCAGAATTCTTTTAGCTGAAGATGACAACAATCTTGGCAATCTTCTAAAGAACTATCTCACTGCCAAAAATTATGAAACATCTCTGTTTACTAATGGCAGTTTTGCCCTTGAAGGGTTTGCAGTAAGGATATACAACTTGTGCATCCTCGACATTATGATGCCCGAAATGGATGGGCTGACTCTTGCAAAAGAGATACGACTGAAAAACCCGGAAATGCCGATAATTTTTCTGACAGCAAAAAATCAAAAGGAGGATATAATTGAAGGCTTTAAATCAGGCGCAGATGATTATATCACAAAACCTTTTTCGATGGAGGAGCTTCTTTACAGGATTGAAGCCATCCTGAGAAGGACATCCAATACAATATACAATAAAAAGGAGGAAACTTATAATATCGGAGGTTATACTTTTGATACTCTGAAGCAAATTCTTAGTTACAGGGATCAGCCAATCAAACTTACAACGAAGGAATCGGAACTTCTGGAACTGCTCTGTCGTCATGGGAATCAGATCCTTGAACGCAATTTCGCACTAAAGACTATATGGATTGATGATAATTACTTCAATGCCAGAAGTATGGATGTTTATATAACCCGTTTGAGAAAGTATCTGAAGAAGGATCCTGCAGTGAAAATACTGAATATCCACGGTAAAGGTTATAAACTGATAAGTTAAGTTTTGCCCCCTCTCCCCCCCAAAGAGGGGTTAATCCGCTGTCTTTTAGATAATTTCAATTATGACAACAGAATTAGGCCACCTTTAGGGGGATGTCCCGCGTCAGTGTGACAGGGGGTGTTTAATCGAGTTTTAGTACTGCCAGGAATGCCGACTGAGGAACTTCAACATTACCTACCTGCCGCATCCTCTTTTTCCCTTTCTTCTGTTTCTCCAGTAGTTTTCTTTTCCTTGTAATATCTCCGCCATAGCATTTCGCAGTAACATCTTTTCTGACTGCTTTAACTGTTTCTCGCGAAATTATTTTTGCTCCGATTGCAGCCTGTATGGCAATGTCGAACTGCTGACGAGGGATCAATTCTTTAAGCTTAACGCACATCTTACGTCCAAACTCGTAAGAATGACCTTTGTAAATGAGTGTGGAAAGTGCATCGACCATCTCTCCGTTCAATAGAATATCAAGTCTTACAAGGTCGGCTTTCTGATAGGTAGTATAATAATAATCAAAAGAGGCATACCCTTTTGAGATACTTTTTAGTTTATCATAGAAATCGAAAACAATTTCCGCCAGGGGCATTTCGAAAGTCAATTCCACCCTGTCTCGTGTAAGATATACCTGATTTTTCAGAATTCCTCTTTTATCAATACAAAGAGTCATTATGGAACCAACATATTCAGACAGTGTTATTACCTGAGCACTTATATAAGGTTCCTCAATACGCTCAAGATGATTTACAGGGGGCAATCCTGATGGGTTATGAACATCAATCACTTCCCCTTTGGTAGTATATGCTTTAAAAGAAACGTTTGGAACTGTTGTAATTACGTCCATATCGAACTCTCTGTCAAGCCGTTCCTGGATAATTTCCATATGAAGCAATCCAAGGAAGCCGCACCTGAAACCAAATCCCAGAGCTGCCGATGATTCAGGGATAAAAGAAAGTGATGCATCATTCAGCTGCAACTTTTCAATTGAGATCCTGAGATCTTCATAATCATCAGCATCAACAGGATATATTCCTGCAAATACCATAGGCTTTACATCCTCAAATCCGGCTATTGCCTTATCGCATGGGTTTTTCACATGAGTGATAGTATCTCCAACCTTAACCTCCGCAGAAACTTTCACCCCAGATATAATATAACCAACATCACCGGGGCCCAATTCGTTACGGGGATCTTGTCTGAGTTTTAAAACGCCGATTTCTTCTGCATTATATTCATGATCGGTATTGACGAATTTAACCTTATCCCCTTTTCGTAATGTTCCATTTATTATTTTAATGTATGCAATAATCCCTCTGAAAGAATTAAAAATCGAGTCGAAAATTAAAGCCTGTAGTGGGGCATCAGGATTACCTTTGGGAGAAGGGATTCTGGTGACAATATCGCGAAGAATTTTTTCCACTCCCATTCCGGTTTTCGCACTTGCTTCAATAATATCCTCCCTTTTACAACCTACCAGATCAACAATCTGATCCTTAACTTCTTCCGGCATCGCAGCTATGCTATCCATTTTATTAAGTACAGGAATTATTTCAAGATTATGGTCTATAGCCATATAAAGGTTTGAAATTGTCTGAGCCTGAATTCCCTGGGTAGCATCGACAACAAGCAGAGCCCCTTCACATGCAGCAATTGATCGCGAGACTTCATAAGAAAAATCGACATGCCCGGGGGTATCAATAAGGTTCAGGATATATTTTTTCCCGTCATGAAAATATTCCATCTGGATGGCATGACTCTTGATGGTTATACCTCTCTCCCTCTCAAGGTCCATATCATCGAGTATCTGTGCCTGGTATTCTCTTTCGGTTATTGTATTAGTCTTCTCCAGTAAGCGGTCAGCCAGGGTACTCTTACCATGATCAATATGTGCTATAATGCAGAAATTCCGGATATTGTCCATTAAAAAGGTTGTCTTTTAATCAGGTGCAAATATATAAAATTAAATAAATATGTAGGGTGGTTATAAATATGTAGGGTCAGCTCGCGAGCTGACCCTACACAATGATATTTATGTGATAATGTATGTTTTACATCATTCCCGGCATTCCGCCACCCATGCCCTGTGGAGGTCCTGCAGGCTGATCCTGTTTCTCTTCAACAACTACAGCTTCGGTAGTAAGGAACATACCGGCAACTGAAGCAGCATTTTCGAGAGCAACACGGGTTACTTTAGCAGGGTCAATTACACCTGATGCAAAAAGTTTTTCGTATTTATCTGTTTGTGCATTGTATCCGTAATCGCCTTTTCCTGCTTTTACATTCTGAACTACTACAGCACCTTCTTTGCCTGCGTTTGCAGCGATCTGGCGTAATGGTTCTTCAATGGCACGTTTAATAATTTCGATACCGGTTGTCTGATCATCGTTATCACCCTTAAGTCCTTCAAGAGCGCTCTGAGCGCGAATGTAAGCAACACCACCACCTGGGACAATACCTTCTTCGATAGCAGCACGGGTTGCATGAAGTGAATCATCAACACGGTCTTTCTTCTCTTTCATTTCAACTTCAGATGCAGCACCGATATAAAGAACAGCAACACCACCAGCTAATTTAGCAAGACGCTCCTGTAATTTTTCTTTGTCATAATCAGAAGTTGTAGTAGTCATCTGCTGTCTGATCTGAGCTACGCGTGCTTTGATCATTTCTTTGTCGCCGGCACCGTTTACAATTGTAGTGTTCTCTTTGTTAACTGTTATTTTTTCAGCGGTTCCAAGCAGGTCAAGAGTTGTATGCTCAAGTTTCAGACCTTTTTCTTCTGAAATCACTGTACCTCCGGTAAGGATGGCAATATCTTCAAGCATTTCTTTCCTTCTGTCTCCAAAGCCCGGAGCTTTAACTGCACAAACCCTTAATGAACCGCGTAAACGGTTTACAACAAGAGTTGCAAGAGCTTCTCCCTCAACATCTTCTGAAATGATTAATAAAGGACGACCTGTCTGGGCTGTTGCCTCAAGAACAGGAAGCATATCTTTCATTGTAGAGACTTTCTTGTCATAAATAAGAATATATGGGTTTTCAAGGTCAGCTTCCATTTTCTCAGCATTGGTCACAAAATATGCGGAGATATATCCACGGTCGAATTGCATACCTTCAACAACTTCAACAGAAGTGGTTGTTCCTTTTGATTCTTCAACTGTTATAACACCTTCTTTATGAACTTTGCCCATTGCCTCAGCTATGAGTCTTCCAATCTCTTCATCATCATTAGCTGAAATTCTGGCTACCTGCTCAATTTTTTTTAGGTCATCACCGATTACTTTAGCCTGTGATGCAAGATGTTTCACAACTTTTTCAACTGCCTTATCAATACCTCTTTTAATATCCATTGGGTTTGCGCCGGCAGTAATGTTCTTCAGCCCGACATTAATAATAGACTGAGCAAGAACAGTTGCAGTAGTGGTACCATCACCTGCGATATCACCTGTTTTTGATGCAACTTCCTTAACCATCTGAGCACCCATATTTTTATACGGATCTGAAAGTTCTATATCTTTCGCAACGGTTACACCATCTTTCGTTATTTGTGGCGCACCATATTTTTTCTCAAGTACCACATGACGACCTTTTGGTCCAAGGGTTACTTTAACTGCATCAGCTAACTGATCAACACCTTCTTTAAGGAGGGCGCGTGCTTCGATATTAAATTTGATCTCTTTTGCCATATCATTAAAATATTTGATTGTTTGCGATAAATTAAGCTATAAAAAGAATATCTGTCTGAGATACAAGCAGGTAATCTTCTCCATCAATAGTAAGTTCCTGACCGGCGTATTTACCATAAAGAACAACATCTCCTTTTTTTACTTCCATCTCTTCATCTTTCTTTGGTCCGCCAACGAGAATTACTTTTCCCTGACGAGGTTTTTCCTTTGCAGAATCAGGAATTATTATTCCGCTTGCAGTTTTTTCTTCAGCTTCATTAGGTTTTACAAGAACCTTACCTGCTAAAATTTTTCCTTTCAATTGTGCCATACTATTTAGTTTTAAAGTTAATAATCATTTTCCGACTCCATGGATAAGCATATTCCATGCCAAATTGAAAATAATGTCATTTTTGAGTTCACTGTGATTTTTCAGATACGCAGACCTGACATTTACTTTAAAAAAATTAAATTCCACTTCTGTAAAATTCTTTATTACAATACTTTAGTAATATAACAAAAAAGTGTCAGTATGTGACAAACTGACACTCTCGGAAAATATTTTTTCCGTTTATAGCTATTTTGCAGGTTTAACCGGAGCCGGAGTAGTAGCTGGTGTAGTAGAAGCCGGAGCCGGGACTGCTGTTGGTAATGTTGGAATTGCATTAGGGTCAACTGCATTCTGTATCTGATTCTGAATCCTTGAACGACCTGAGGTAGTTCCCCTGGGAATTGTAGCTGTCGCAACAACACACAGAATTAAAATAGCTGCTGCAAGGGTCCATGTTGACTTCTCAAGAAAGTCAGCAGTTTTGCGAATACCCATTGATTGACCTGCTGAAGTAAAGTTAGCTGCAAGACCTCCTCCTTTAGAATTCTGAACAAGTACGATCAGAATCTGGAGAAAACATGCTGTAATTACTAATACCGAAACAAAAATATATATTCCCATCTGTTTACTTTTTTATGTACTCTTTAACTTTTTCAATTTGAGACGCAAAGTAACTGCTTTTTTCCGGAAATTTCAAACATAATTTTTCATAAATATCTATTGCCTTCGAGTAGTAGCCCTGATTAATGTAAATTTTTGCAAGAGTTTCAGTAACAAAACCTCCCTCTGCCTCTATAGCAGGCTTTGAGAGGTCTTCGGGAGAAAAATGCGATTTATCTTTATTTGGTTCTATTCTAGGGTTAGTTATAATGAATTTTTCGATAAGCTCCGACTGCAACTGCTTTTTGGAAATCCTTTCTTTTTGGTCAATTTCCTCAAAAACAACTCCATATTCTTTTGATCTTTCTTTCAGGTCATCGTCACTTTCCAGTTCAAGAAGGTCGCTCTGTTCAGGAACTGAAATTCCAGGGTCCATGTAAAATACACTTTCTTCATCCGGAGATGTTTCTTCATCGAGGAGAAGCATTATTCCTGCTGATTCTTCCTTATCTGACTCTGAAGAAAGTAATATTGAATGGCCATGAGGAAGAATTTCTGAGTCTTGTAGTTCATTGGATTTGGGATCTCCATCAAAATTTTCAATTTCGGTAATCAGGTGGTTACTGTTTTTTGCAGATTCAATAACAGTCTGCTGATTATCTGTTTCTTCCGGCAAAGCTTTCTCATTCCTGGTTTTGGTTTGGTCTATAATCCCAAATGTTTTATTATTTAACAGGTAATAAAGAACTTCTCTGTCAGCAATATGAATAGCAGAATTCCGAAGTTGATTTTCAAATTTTACATCCTCATTATTTTGAAGACCTTTTAATAATAACAAATGGGCGCTTTGAAAATAAGGGTATATTTCAACCAGATCGTAAACCTCACCTATCATCTTTCGGTCAACAGATACTTCATTCCCAATCATATTTAAAAAGTCATTTCTATTCATGCTTGTTACCAGTTAACGAAGGCCTGGTTAAAAATATCTTCTACAATCATTTCAATAATCTTATCCGAAAGTTCTTTTTCAACTGCACTTAGATCCAGATTACTGTCATAGTCCTCATATCTGGAAAACGTTTGGTCATAACTTAGTTCAGGCTGAACAGTATTTGTGAATTTAACCTTTACAGTTATTGTAAACCTGTTCATAGCTGCCTGTGCGTCTGCGGCAACAGTCAGTGGCCGTGTGTTATAATCAGTAATCTCTCCGGTGAAGCTGACATCACCTGTCTGGGTAACATATGAAAGGCTTGTCTGGGACTTGCATTTATCAATCATAGCATCTGTAAGAGACTGACTCAGTTGGGGTTGAACAAGCGGGGCTCTGTTCTGAAAGTATTGTACACTGAATGTTTTAACCTGGGGAGAAATGCTGGCTCCTGAAAATGAATAAGAGACCTTGCACCCGGTTACTGAAGCAATGCAAATAACCAGGATGAACATTATAAATCTGTTCATACATACAGAAACATTTTTTTTACGATTCAATTCCATACTCTTTTATCTTTCTGTAGAGGGTTCTTTCCGAAATTCCCAGCTCATTCGCTGCCATCTTTCTCTTCCCGTTATATTTTTCAAGAGCTTTATTTATCATTTCAACCTCTTTGTCGGCAAGCGAAAATGATTCTTCAATAATCTCTTCCGTATCCTGTATATCATTCCTTACCTGATGCTGAGAAAATTCTACAGAGGCGCTTTCCGGACTTTTGGTAACTGTTTCCTCTTTATCGGCTTCTCTATAAAGGTTCTTTATTATCCTTGAATTACTTTCATGAAAAGTAAGATTAGCGTCTCCTCCCCTTATTAAATCATAGACCAGCTTCTTCAGGTCATTCATATCACCTTTCATATCGAAAAGGATCTTATAAAGGATTTCTCTTTCAGAGGAAAATGACTTTTCGTCCTCCTTTTTTATTATTGCCGGCAATTTAACACCACCATATTCAGGAAGATAATTACGCAAAGTAGCGACAGTGATTTCCCTTTCGTTTTCAATGATAGATATCTGCTCAGTAATGTTTTTAAGCTGTCTTACATTTCCGGGCCATGAATAATTGAGCAGAGCATTTTTAGCTTCGGAATCCAATCTTATTGCCGGCATTCTGTATTTTTCGGAAAAATCAACTGCAAATTTCCGGAACAGAAGGAAAATATCTTCACCCCTTTCCCGGAGAGCAGGCATTCGTATAGGAACAGTATTAAGTCTGTAAAAAAGGTCCTCTCTGAACCTGCCATTATCTATTGCTCTTGGAACCTCAACATTACTTGCTGCTATAACCCTTACGTTTGTTTTCTGAACCTTAGAAGACCCAACCCTTATAAATTCACCGGTTTCCAACACTCTCAAAAGCCTAACCTGTGTTGATAATGGCAATTCCGCTACTTCATCAAGAAAAATCGTTCCTCCGTCGGCAACCTCAAAATAGCCTTTTCGGCTTTCTGTAGCACCTGTAAATGAACCCTTTTCATGACCAAAGAGTTCGGAATCAATCGTTCCTTCCGGAATTGCACCACAGTTAACTGCAATGTATTGCCCATGTTTTCTGGTGCTATAACTATGAATTACCTGTGGGAAAGTTTCCTTACCTGTTCCGCTTTCCCCGGTAATGAGTACTGATAGATCAGTTGGAGCAACCTGGGCAGCAATATCAATAGCCCGGTTTAGTCCCTCATAGTTGCCAATTATTCCAAACCTTTGCTTAATAATTTGCAGATCCTTCATTTCGTATTTTACAATCCTGCGAATTTAACGTTTTTTTAAAACATAGGGAAATGCATTTTTCGTAAATTCGCAACATGAAAGAAAATCCTCACTACAAATTTGCCGGAATAATTCCTGCACGATTCGCATCTTCGCGGTTCCCTGGCAAACCTCTGGCATTGATAGGAAGCAAAACTATGATACAAAGAGTTTACGAGCAAGCCTCTAAATCTCTTGACCTGGTTTATGTGGCTACAGATGACCAGAGGATATACGATGCAGTAATAAATTTCGGCGGAAAGGCTATAATGACTTTAACCACTCACCTGAATGGAACAGACCGTTGCGCAGAAGCTGTAACCAAAATTGTTCAGAAAACACATACAAATATCGACATAGTAATTAATATTCAGGGAGATGAGCCATTTATTATACCAGAGCAGATCAACCTCCTACAGGAATGTTTTACAAGTGAAGATGTAGAAATAGCAACACTAATCCAAAAGATCGAACCGGGAGAAGATATATTCAACCCGAATGAGCCAAAGGTGATTATCGCTTTGAATGGAGATGCACTATATTTCAGCCGTGCTGTTATTCCATATATCAGAGATTACGAACAGGGAGAATGGTCAAAACACTTTGTGTTTTACAAACATATCGGACTTTATGCATTCAGGACTGATACCCTTAAGAAATTAACTAAATTATCAAGCAGTTCTCTTGAGTTAGCAGAATCGCTTGAACAGAACAGATGGTTGGAAAACGGATTCAGAATAAGAACTGCGATTACAAAATGGGATACAATAAGTATTGATACTCCTGAGGATCTTGTGAAGGCTAATTTGCTTTTAGAAAATAATATTTAAGATTTGTTTAACTTTAGCACAATTTTTGATAGAGAATGTTTAAAAGGTATTTATGAATAAAATTCTACTCACTACCTTCCTTTTAATTCTTACTTTATCCCTTCATGCACAGAAGGATTCTGCCAATATCGTTTCTTCCCTGTCTTCAAGAGAACCATTACGAAACGCATCTAATATCACTGTAAGTATATATCCTGTACCTGTTACGGCAAATAATTTTACAATAAAAACCGATAAAGATGTCACTTTTGTCAAGATCACAAATATAATAGGACAGGATATTTTCAGATTTCAATACAATGACCCACAGCAATTAATCAGAATTTCTCTCGATAATCCCAAGCGAGGACTTTATCTGGTAACGATAGTTTTCAGTGACGGTACAAGGGTGGTAAAGAAAATTATGGTTGAAGAGGCTGAATAGAATTATTTTATTATTTTCGCCTCATACCAAGGATTTCCGGGGAAGGGTCAGCGGTATTTTAAAACTCTTTGCAACTAATTAAAAAAAATTAAAACAATCCTCTTTTACGATTGTTTAATCTATTTATAGTAATAATTATTTGTTCTAAATATTATTGATAAATCACTATGGAAGACGGGTTAAACGTATTTTCAATTAAAGATCTTGAGAATTTC
Organism: Bacteroidota bacterium; assembly: GCA_025350595.1. Taxonomy (GTDB): domain Bacteria; phylum Bacteroidota; class Bacteroidia; order Bacteroidales; family VadinHA17; genus LD21. The sequence goes on along the minus strand of JANXXP010000185.1, from coordinate 31,114 downwards.
TCGGGGATTAAAGCCCATACCATACGGATTTGGGAGAAAAGGTACAAGATTCTTGAACCAGACCGAACCGACTCAAATATAAGAACTTACAGTGAAGCTGAACTTAAGAAAATTCTCAATGTTGCATATCTTAACCGCAACGGACTGAAAATATCAAAAATTGCCAGGCTCGACGAAGACGAACTTACCCAGCAGGTAATGACAGTGAGCAGCAAGCATGATAATCCTGACCAGGATTTCCAGCCAGGGAAAATTCTGATGTCGGCCATCAGGTTCAATGAAGAATTATTTAAAGAAGCAATACTCCCGTTTATTAAATTTCAGGGGATAGAAGAAGCTTATTCAAGATATCTTTTCCCATTGCTTGAAAAAGCAAGGATTTTATGGCAAACAGGAAGTCTGTCAAGAGCACAGGAACAATTCATCAGAAATACAATCAAACAAATTATTATAATTGAGGATAGTTTTCTCAAACCTATTATTACCGGAAAAGCTGTAGCTTCTATTGCAATGATAAATACTTCAGATAATCTCACTGATAATAATTTCCTGTTTTACAAATTTGCTCTTAAGAAAAGAGGGTTTGATGTAATCTTTACCGGAGGGATACTTCCTTCATCAGAGGTAGTTGAGATGCACAAAATAAAATCGTTTGATTATCTGGTTGTTAACTCCAGCGCTTTCGATTTTGCTGAAAAGAAAATAGGGTACTTCAGCAGTATTGGAAAATCACTGATGATTAAAAAGATCATTCTTACAGATTCCCCTGATGATCATAGCAAGAAATCTTTTGACAATCTTATAATGACTAAAGATCCGGCAGGATTTATTAAAGCAATAGATTCATTAAAATTGTCAGGCAAACCCTGATAATATCTTAGAACTCAACTATTATCCCGACTGTTGGTAACACAGTCCCTGTAGTATTATTCAGATATTTCAGCTTGTACTTCATAGGATTCAATGGGTCAGTAAGCGGTATTCCATTACTGTCCGATTCTCGAATCAGAATAGCAGGCTGATCAGCTTTCTGGTCATAAACATTTTGAACATCAAGATAAAACATTAACGACCAGCCTGTGTAAAAGTATTCTTTATCTATACGAATATCGAGCTGGTGAAATGCCTTTAACCTCAAGGTGTTAAACTTAGAATAATCGAGGTAACCCTGACCCTGAACATCCCAGGCTGCCTTATTAGCTGACTTTTCCAGATCATAAGGGGAATACGGCGCTCCTCCAACTAATCTCCATTTTAAACCAAGATCCCAGTTACGATCAAACTTCTTTGTAGCTGTAAGATTAATAAGGTGCTTATTATCCCATGAAGATGGTATCATTACGGAATTAATTCCAAGAAACTCACTCCTTACGAAGGTGTATGAAAAAACTAGGTTAATCCTTTTAAACTCTTTGAGTCTTGCCAGAAATTCCACTCCATAAGCTTTTCCTTTTGAAGTCGAAGTAAGTTCTTCATCACCAAATATGCCATAGTCGGCACTTTTACTTGATAAAGGCACAGAATCCCTTACTGAAAATGGGTAATGGGAGTAATTCTTCACGAACCCTTCGAGGGTTATTTGTACATTCTCTGCCGGGACAAGTTCTAATCCTGCAACAAAATGATCAGCAGCCATATATTTTAGATTATTTTGTTTATTTATGAATACGGAGGCCGGGTTTGAATAACCAAGTGCAGTATATGGAGGAAGCTGATAATACTTTCCGATGCTAAGGTTGAGATTTAGTTTCTCAGTTAGGCTGTATGATGCAGAAAACCTGGGTGATAGCTGGCTAAGCGGGTTTGACATTCCGGAAGAATATGTATTTGCATCCGTCCTTACACCAAAAGAGAGACTAAGCTTTTCATTTAAGTATGATTTGCTGACCTGACCAAAAGCGCCATACTTGCTAAGCATCAGATTGGTTTTATAATTTATTTCATTTTGCTGCCCCCCAAAGTATAAGAGTTTGAAAGTCGAATTCCTGTAATGGGCATATTCATAGCCGGCACCATAGCTTAATCTGAAACCATTCTCACCAAGGATAGTGCTTTCATAACGAGCTTTAATTTCACCTTCTCCTGAAAGATAGTCTAAAGTTTTATTTTCTGGCGTTTCAATATTATTAAGGTACTTGTATTGATTATTATTAAGGTAATTACGACTCAGAACCCAGGTATCATAACCATTATCCCTGAAGTGTTTTAATACTGCCCCAGCAACATAACTGTATTGAGTCTGTACAGGTATATAATCGAGGATATAGCGCTGAAAATCTGTGTCATTTGCTTTTAGATTCAAGCTAAAGTCATCTTTAGCACCAAGTCCTAAAATTGTCAATTCATTTTTAGTGTTAAGACGGATTTTGTACTTAAACTGAAAATCAGTGTAAGTCGGAAGGAAAGGAAGCTTCAAAGCGCTAAAAAGATATTTAAGGTATGACCGCCTTAGAGACATTATCAGGCTGCCCTTTTTTCCAACCGGACCATCGAGCGTCAGTCCGAGATCTGATGCTCCCAGTGTGGATTTAATCTTCAGCTTATCAGAATTCCCGTCAACAAGAGTAAAGTTCAGAATAGAGCTCAATGCATTTCCTTTTGAAGATGGGAAGGCAGATGAAATGAAATCAACCGACTGAACAAAGTCAACATTGATAATTCCGACAGGACCACCTGATGATCCCTGAGTAGAAAAATGATTAAGATATGGAATTTCGACATTATCAATATAAAATCTATTCTCATTTGGACCTCCTCCCCGTACTATGACATCATTTCTGAAAGCAGGAGTTGATGCAACTCCGGGAAAAGACTGAATAACTTTAGAGATATCACGATTACCACCCGGATTCTTCTCTATCTCATCGATCCCGATTATTCTGACTGATACCGGAGTTTCAATTTTTTTAGTAAAAGGTGAAGCCTTAACAATAACTTCCCCAATCCCTATTGCAGCTTCTTCCAACGGTATTTCAAGTTCCTCCTTATGACTATTAGTGACCATTATCGAACTTGAAATATATGGCTTGAATCCGATTGAAGATACTCTCAGTTCCACAAATCCGGGCTTAACTCCCGTAAATAAAAAATTACCGGAGACATCAGTAACTACTCCGGTTGTTGTTCCCCAGATCTGTACCGTTGCAAACGGCACTCCTTCGTTTGTTTTGGAGTCAAATACCCGCCCTTTTATTACTCCGCCATTTTGTTGTGATGATAAAATGTTACCTATTAAAAATGATATAAATAAAGTTAAGAGAAGTCTTTTCATATTAAATTTTTATCTTCTTAACAATACTTTAGCAGAGGTTGTTCATCACAAATAGAATAATATGCTACTTTTTTAAGAGATTCAGAAAATAACTCTTTTCTGATGACAGGTTTAATAAAGGAACTCTGGCTTCTATTTCCGAAATACGTGAAAGCATCAGGGAAGCAAAGCTTTCTGTCTTATTTCTTGAATCAGTATGTAACTGATGAGTGCAGGCTTTAGTAATTTTAACAACCTCATTCCAGGTATTTAAAGTTGTCTTTTCCATATAACATCCTGAAAAAGCTTCCCAGATATAATTAATCGCCACAGGTGAAGGATGGAGCATATCATCATTATAGAACCTATAGTCTCGAAGGTCATCCATAACCAACTCATAAGCAGGGAAATATCGTGGCAGAACAGCATGTTTCAGGAGTTCCTCAACAGCAAGAAATAAAACAGATTTGCTGACCTGATTACCATGGGCTCCATCTTTCCAATGTCTGACAGGACTAATGGTAAAAATAACTTTCAGATCAGGAAAGAGAGTATTCAGCCTGTCCAATTGGTTCTCCCATAACTTTATAACATTATCGACGGTAAGCAGTTCAGTTTCGAACTGGTTAGAAGGTATCTTATGGCAGTTTGAAACAATCTGTCCTGTTTTTTTCAGTCTGTAGACCCGTGCAGTACCCAGGGTAACAAAAATGAATTTTGCACTTTTTAAAAAATTCAATGCCTCCGCTGAATTCAGATTAATCTTCTCAATAACTTTAACCGGATCTTCCCCTGAAAAATCTGTATAATGAAGAAAACTTAACCAGGTGCCATCATGATAATACAGATCATTCTGATTAAGTTTTCTACCAGTCGTAATTGTATCTAAGGTATTACAGACTGAAACCGGATTGAATACGGCACCGGCAGGGTTTATCAGTACCGGCATGCGTCCCATCACCATCCGCGAACCTATGGATGATGCAAAACACGATCCTATAAACATAACCTTGTCGTTATAGGAGATTTTATCGGCAGAGGGTTCAATATAAAAGGTAGTCCGGAGTTCCATGTTTCTGATTGCGGATTGCGGATTTGAGATTGCGGATTTTTGATATTTTCAATCCGAAATCGTAGTTCCGAAATCCGAAATATTTACTTTTTTATCCAATTTATAATATACTTAAACACTTCTTCTTTAAATGGTTCATTATGTAATTCATGATAACCTCCCTCCCAAATTTTCAATTCAGCCATATTTGTTTTTGCTGCAAATTCGCGGCTCCCTTCCGGAGAGGTTAACAAATCATCACTGCCATGCATGATAAGTAATGGAATTTTCAATTCCGAAGCATGTGAAAGTGAATACTTTGCAGCGGTCATTGAGGCGTGAAAAAGACTGACTGAGATTTTCCCATGAACAAGCGGATCATTTTTATATTTCTCAACAACTGTTTCATCGTGAGAGATATGACCTGGGTTGAGCCCTGTTGGTTGAATTAGCCCGGGGAGAAGGTTTTTCATTACCGAAGCCAGAACTAATTTTATTTTTGGGGGTTCGAATGCCAGACGAAGTAATGGACCAGTTACTATTGCCCCTTTAATCCGTGGATCTTTATGGAGAATATAATCAAGGACTATTCCTCCACCGAGACTGTGTCCATATAGAAATACGGGAATTCCCGGGAATGTTTTTTTACAGGTAGTAAGAAGTATATCTATCATCTCCCCTACCTGAGCATAGTTTTTAATGTACCCTCTTCTGCCTTCAGAACTTCCATGCCCGGGAAGATCAACACCCACAAAACCTATTTCTTCTTTATTAAATAATGCGGCCCAATGATCATAGCGATGAATGTGTTCGCCTATCCCATGTACAAAAACAATAACTGCTTTCAGGTTTTCACCCGGACTTTGAATCATCCCTTTTAAAATCTGTCCGCTTCGAAGTTTAATATGGAAATCCATAAATATTTTTCTTTAAAAGTACGAAAATTGATCAAATAAGTAATATAGTAAGGCCTTGAAAATCATTATGCCCATATAGCCAAATGTTAAATTTTTTCAAAATATTAATTTATACTGAACTTAGAAAATGTTAAACATTTAAGCTGTAATAGTCGTCATATCTATTAATTACGATTTGTTCTTATTTATATAATTCATAGAATTAAACGATTTTAAGATAATAAGATTTGCATATCTTTATTTATCGGTTTAAATTTGTTTCAACAATATAAAACTAAGAGCTATGACACAGTATGAATTTAATAACAGCCTGATCGGAATGAAGACAAACCTTCAGAGATTTGCCATGAGTCTCACATCTGATCGCGATACCGCTCTGGATCTTGTTCAGGATACCTACCTTAAAGCTATCACTTACAAAGATAAATTTGTTGATTATACGAATCTCAAAGCATGGGTTTTCACAATAATGAAAAACACCTTCATTAATAATTACAGACGAAATGTAAAAGAGAATACTATAATAGATGGTACTCAGGATCTATATTATATTAACCAACCGGGCGACAAAGGTTTTATTTCTCCTGAATCAACCTATGCCGAGGGGGAAATAGAGAAAGCAATTGATTCGTTGAGTGATGATTTTAAAATTCCATTCAGAATGCATGTAGCCGGTTACAAATATAAAGAGATTGCTGACGAACTGGGATTGAAAATAGGAACAGTAAAAAGCAGAATTTTCTTCACACGTCAGAAACTTATGCTGATACTAAAAGATTATGTGAGATAAAAAATAGTTTAGGTTAGTTAGTTAAAAGGATAAATAAAGGCTGAGCAATTCAGCCTTTTTTTATTATCCTTACTATCACTCCTGTTAATACGAAAATCAGAAATAAGCCTGAGACTATCCATGCCCACATATTTGGAACCTTCGACTCAGCCCACATTTCATAAGGTTCAGCCATAAAATAGTCGGATTTAACAGGCCACAGTAAGACCTGGCTGCTGTCAATGAAACCGTTGGTCCCGATTAGCTTCCCTGGCATTACTATCCTGACTGAATAATCGTGGAATTCCTTCATAAGTTTATTGGTTGTTATAGTAAGGGCAGAATCAGCTTCAGACTTAAACTTCAATGCATTCACCTCCCCAACAAATTCCTTAAGCAGAATCCCATTTTTCCACAAACTGTCCAGCTGTTTGTCATCTTTTTCAACTATTCCTACAAATTCATCTTCCCGCGATTTTAATGATTGAAAGGACATGTCTCCAACTGATTTATCTTTTGTAAGTTTTGAAAATTCACCAATCCACTCTGAGACCAGGTTTCTTGCAGTCCAATTATCTGTTTTATGTTTGATTGAATCACTTAGAGCCTTGTATTTAAGACTATCAGCACCATTCTCTTTGTCGCTTTTCAGTCTTTCCGGAGAATAAAAATAGAGAAGTTCCTCACTGTTCAGAAAGTTTTTTACCGGATAGCCAAATGACAGCACTTTGTCAATTTTTTCTGAGAATCGGAATTCCGTATTAAACCACCTGAATCTTTTTATGAAGCCGGCTTCTCTTGAAAAAGTTCTATTGGCTCCTGAATCTGCTTTGTATGCCAGGTTGAGTTCGTGGACATTCCTGAATTCTTTCACTGCCTGCTTGATCCATATCGTATCACCTTTCTTATCTAATTTAAAAGAGTCTTTTACACTCCAGGTATCATCAAATGGAACCTGAATATCAGATTTTTTAAACCTCTTATTAATATCACCATCAATACTTTTCATTTCGATTCTTCTGGTAACAGAACCATCGGGATGTACATAATTAGTAACTACTGTCTCCGGTTCATCGCATGATACTACCAGAAGAATAATTATTGATACAATTAGTTTGAATGAATTTGTTTTCATGACTTTAAATTTTAGTTTTTTGTTGATTATGATCCTTCAGTTTCTTCTCAATAGAACTCTTTAGTTCAGGATCATCTTCAATGAGCTTTATAAGATCTTTATATTTAACCTGTAACTCATAGACAGAATCCAGAAGCTGATTCATCTGTTTTTCAGAAATAGTCAGGTTATGTGATGGCAATCTGCGGCCAGTAATTTTATACATCATAATACCTCTTTCAACTTCAGAGGCAGGATTTGAAATGGTTTCTGCATTCTCAATAATAGTCTGCCGGCTGAGGAAGTCTATCCGATTCAGAATGATACTTTGCTGCCAGATAAAAAACATTACCAATAATACTGAAGCTGTTATAAGACCATTCCTTATCCATCCGATATAAACCCAACCGAAGAGGAAATCAATTATGTTCAAAAGGTTTAGTCCATGTTTGTTAACCTTTAAAATCCTTTTTATCACCTCATTTTCAATATCTTCTGTTGAGTTTAAAACAGGTTTTGAATTTCTGAGGATCTCTAACACTTTTTTATATTTCCCGCTTTCCTGTTCCATAACTATAAATATTTTTCAATCATTTCAGAAATATTCTTTCTTGCATAATAAAGGTTTGCCTTAATCCCTGATTTACTCATACCCGTTATTTCCGATATTTCGTCATTCGTCATTTGCTCGAGATCTGATAAGACAAAAACCGTTTTTTGTTTTGGAGTCAATCTGTTCGTGAGCTGGCTTATAACCTTTTCAGTCTCTTTGTTTTCGAGGTTGGCAGATGGCTCTTCAAATACACTGTTTGATATGAGAGACCAGGTTTGTTCATCGGTTACAAATTCAGGATGTCTTTTCCTTTTTCGCAATTCATCGTAGCATTTATTGACAACAATTCTGTATATCCACGTTCTGTAGACTTCAGCTGATTTTATCTTTTTTAGTTTTTGCCATATAGTTATCATTGTTTCCTGGACAACATCCTTCGCCAGATCTTCGTCGCAAAGAATCCTGAAAGCAACGGAGAAAGCCATCGGGGAAGTAAGCTCTACAAGTTTCCTGAAATTGTAAAAATTTCCGCCCCTGCATTCTTCTATGAGTTTTATATCAATCAAAATTCTTTGACGTTTTATAACAATAAGACGTAGAATCTACAGCAAGGTAAAAATAAAAGGAGAATTTTTCAGTAATTCACCGGTTAACCCCGACGGTAATTAATACAAAAAAGCGTCCGGAATATTTATTATTCAACCGTTTTGCCGAATCCTGATACTTTGACAGAACGCTCAATTACCGTTGGCTGAAACCAACGGGTTAAGAGCTCCCGAGGCAGAAGAGGGGTTTAGCCCAATTGTTTTGTGACATCCGTTACATTTCTCATAAACGGTTCATATTTCCGTCTTTCTATCGGAGTTCCCTTGAATAGCCTTTTGAAATTATCTCTTGAAAGATTCAGCCAATCTTCTTTTGTCATCAATTCAATTTCCCCGGGAAGATCAAACTCCGGATTTGTATTTGGTTTTGCGTCTTTGTTCCATGGACAAACCTCCTGACACTTGTCGCAACCATAGACCCGCCTTTCTATTTTAGGAAGAATCTCTTCCGGAACAGGTCCTCTGTTTTCGATTGTCAGATTAGCAATACACTTTCGAGCGTCAATTGTATGGTTTTCGTTTATTGCACCTGTTGGACATAAATCAATACATAACCTGCAAGAGCCACAGTATTCTTCTTTAACAGGCTCATCATATTCCAGTTCAATAGCCAGAACCAGAATCCCAATGAAGAAGTAAGAACCAATTTTACTGTTTATTATGATTGAATGCCGTCCCTGCCAGCCCAAACCTGCCTCTGCTGCCCATGCTTTTTCTAAAAGTGGAGCTGAATCGACGAATGATCTGCCAGATGTCTCTGGTTTGACAGACTTAATAAAAGACATAAGTTTGTCAAGCTTCCTTTTTATTACGGTATGGTAACTTTCACCATAAGCATACCTCGAAAGGATTGGAACACCTGGTTCTTTTTGGCGTTTATCAGAGTAGTATCCGAGTCCGGTTACAATCAACGATTTTGCTCCGTTTACAAGGAAATCCGGATTGATCCTCTTTTCAACATCCTTAAAAAGATAAGCCATATCCGCATTCATCCCTTCAGAACACCAGCTCTTCAAAATTGTTTCACGTTCTCTAAGAGACCTTGATTGGGCAATACCACAAAGATCAAAGCCTAGTTCATGTGCTTTATCCTTTATCAGCACAGAAAGATTTATGTCTGCTGAAGTGGTCATTTATAAAGAGTCCTATAGAAATCCAAGTTCCAGTTTTGCCTCATCGGTGAGCATACTTTTATCCCATGGAGGGCTAAAAGTAAGTTTAAGATCGCACTCTTTGACACCCCTGGTTCCTCCAACCTTATATTTTACCTCCTCAACAAGCTCCTCTGCCATAGGACAGTTTGGTGCTGTTAGTGTCATTGTTATATGAGCAATATAATCGTCGTCTACCCGAATTTCATAAATAAGACCCAGATCATAAATATTCACCGGTATCTCAGGGTCAAAAATACTCTTCAATACTGCTCCAATTCTGGTTTCAATTTCGAGTTGTTCTGATGAATCCATATAATAATGTTTTAATAATCTATTATTTATCGGTTGTTAAAGTGTGAGGTATGAGGTATGAGGCGTGAGGCTTTTCTACTCACTTCATACTACTTACTACCTACTACTTACTCATTTGCGCCTGATAAGCCATCGCATACAATTTCATTTGCCTGACCATTGATAGTAATCCGTTGGAACGTGTAGGAGAAAGATTCTGCCTAAGGCCTATCTTTTCAATAAAATAGAGATCTGTCGCCAATATCTCTTCCGGAGTCCTCCCAGACAAAACTTTAATCAGAAGAGCAACAATACCTCTTGTTATTATAGCGTCGCTATCGGCTGTAAAAGTTATGAGTTTCCCATCAAATTCAGGATGAAGCCAGACCTTTGACTGACACCCCTCAATAAGAAAATCCTTTACTTTGAATTTAGGATCAATAACCGGCAGTTCTTTTCCCAGATCAATAAGCAGGTTATACTTATCCATCCAGTCGTCAAACATTGAAAACTCATCAATAATACTATTTTGTATTTCGCTGATAGTCATATCATTTCTTTATTCAAACATACTTATTACCTTTTCGATTCCTGCTGCCAGAGAGTCAATTTCTTCTTTGGTATTATAGAAACAGATTGATGCCCGAATGGTGCCACCAATACCATAATGATCCATAACAGGCTGGGCACAATGTGTCCCTGTTCTGACTGCTATCCCCATCTTGTCCAGGATCATCCCTGTATCATACTGATGTATTTTATCAAGAAGAAATGAGATCGTTGAAATTTTGCTTGCAGAATTTCCATATATTTTTAATCCTTTAATACCTGAAAGTTTTTCAGTAGCATAGGCAAGAAGTTCTTTTTCCCTCATTGCAATATCAACTCTGCCAATTCCGGTAACATAGTCAAGAGCACTGCCAAGACCAATTGCTGCCGGATAATTCATTGTTCCTGCTTCAAATTTAAAAGGAAGAGCGTTATAAGTGGTTTTTTCAAACGTCACTTTATCAACCATATCTCCGCCACCCTGAAATGGAGGCAACTCTGTCAGCCATTTCTCTTTCCCGTAAAGAACACCAATACCGTTAGGACCATATATCTTGTGTCCGGAGAAAACATAAAAGTCGCAATCCATTGCCTTTACATCAACCATTCCGTGCTGAATACCCTGGGCTCCGTCTATAAGAACCGGGACAGATACAGAATGCGCGGCAGTGATTATTTTGTTTATCGGGAGAATTGTTCCAAGTGCATTGGATACCTGAGTTACTGAGACAAGCTTTGTTTTTTTGGAAAGTATCTTAAGGTATTCTTCAAAAATAATCTCTCCTGAATCATTTATGGGGATAACCCTTAAAACTGCACCTTTTCTTTCGCACATCATCTGCCAGGGGACAATATTTGCATGATGCTCAAGATGGCTGACAATTATCTCATCACCAGTTTTTATGTAGCGCTCACCAAAAGAGAAAGCGATTCCGTTTATTGAACCTGTTGTACCTGATGTAAAAACAACTTCTTCTCTCCTCCCTGCGTTGATAAATGACCTTACTTTCTCTCGCGCAGCCTCATAAGCTTCTGATGATGTGTCGCTTAAGTAATGAACCCCTCTGTGAATATTTGAGTTATATGTTGTATATACTTCTGTCAGAGCATCAATAACACTTTGAGGTTTCTGTGTCGTAGCTCCATTGTCAAAATAAACAAGAGGTTTATTGTAAACCTTCCTTCCAAGAATCGGGAAATCAGCCCTTATTTCTGCAATATCTTTCACCTTTTCTACAGATTATCCGCACTTAACCATGCAACTTGCACAACGCGACAGTTCTCCTTTCAGACGCTGCATAACCAGGTTATCCATTCTATCCCGAAGCGCTTCAATTTTTATATTCTGAATTACTTCGTGGGCGAATCCGAACATAAGCATCAGCCTGGCTTCGCGTTTATTTATTCCCCGTGATTGAAGATAGAAGAGAGCATCAGAATCAACCTGACCGATTGTTGCGCCATGACTGCATTTTACATCATCAGCAAATATCTCGAGCTGAGGTTTGGTATCCATTTTTGCATCGTCGGTAAGGAGGATGTTGTTATTCTTCTGATAAGCAAGGGTCCCCTGTGCATCGGGACGAACCAGGATACGTCCATTAAAAGCACCTGTTGACATGTCATCAAGAACTCCCTTGAACAACTGGTTGCTCGTACATTTAGGAAAAGCATGATCTACATTTACAAAATTATCGACATGCTGCCATTTATCTGTGAGAAACAACCCATACGAGAAGCACTCAGCTCCTTCCCCGCCAAGGTAATGATATGTGCTGTTCCGGATAAGACCCCCGTGAAGTGTCATATTATTTGAAGAAGCAACACTGTTTTTTTCCTGATGTATAAAGGTATGGGTTACTTTGCATGCAGCATTATGTTCATTCTGCACTCTTATTAAATCGAAATGTGCATTTTCACCAACAAACACCTCAGTTACAGCATTCGTAAGAAACTTTTGTGGCGAAAGTGTATGATCACAGATTATGATAGAAAATTCAGCACCCTTCTCAACTATTATCAGGTTCCTGTGCTGACTGAACATATCTTCATCAGACTGAACGAGATTGACAACCTGAACTGGTTTGGTCAGGGCTACACCCTCAGGAACATATACAAATACTCCGTCGGAAGCCATTGCTGTATTAAGATCAATCAGTCCGTCGGTATCACTCTTTGCATATTTCCCATAATGCTTTTTAACCAGATCAGGAAATTTTATAGCGGCTGCATTAAGACTTCCAATCCAGACCCCGCTTGGAAGCTGACGTAATTTTTCGTTTATGGTTGGATAAAATCCATTCAGTAAAACAATCCCGTGAGTATCAAGATCAGCAACATCACACCTGAATTCTTCGGCTTTAATAAAATCCGAAGTAACAGGCATAAAATAGCTTTTGTAATCGTGATCAAAAAAAATATTGAGGTTCGTATATTTATAAGCTTCATTTTTCTTTGTAGGGATACCCATATCTCTGAATCTCTCGTAGGCAGCCTCCCTGAAAGAATTAATATAAGGTGAAGAAGAAGTGGTTATCTTCTCTATATTTTCCTTATAAAGTCCTATATACCTTTCGGTGACTTCAGATCTTCCGTTCATGACAAAACATTATTTTCGACTTCTTTTTTGATCCAGTCATATCCTTTTTCTTCCAGTTCAAGAGCGAGTTCTCTTCCTGCAGTTTTTACTATCCGTCCATCATAGAGAACATGCACAACATCAGGTACAATATAATCGAGCAGTCTCTGGTAGTGAGTAATAACAATGAAAGAGTTATCGGGACGTTTTAGTTTATTTACCCCGTTTGCCACAACCCGCAACGCATCAATATCGAGTCCGGAATCGGTTTCATCGAGAATTGCCAGTTTAGGCTCCAGCATAGCCATCTGAAAAATCTCATTTTTCTTCTTTTCACCACCGGAAAACCCCTCATTAACAGATCTGTTGGCTAGTTTCGAATCAATCTCAACCAACTCCTTTTTATCGCGCATCAATTTCAGAAAGTCCGAAGCGGAGAGAGGATCGAGACCATTATGTTTACGATGTTCATTGACAGCAGTTTTCATAAAATTAACCATACTTACTCCAGGTATTTCTATTGGATATTGAAATCCCAGGAAAATCCCCTCTTTGGCACGGTCTTCAGGAGACATATCAAGAAGATTCTTTCCTAAATAAGTAACACTTCCCTCTGTGACTTCAACAAATTCCCGTCCGGCGAGAACTGCTGCCAGAGTGCTTTTTCCAGATCCGTTAGGACCCATTATTGCGTGTATCTCACCCGGCTTAACTTCAAGTGTTATCCCTTTTAATATACTTTTCCCTCCGATCGAGGCTTTTAAATTATTTATAATCAGCATAATATTTTTTTCTTACTATAGTTTTTACCCCCCATCCCCTCCAAGAGGTGGCTTATGAGGCTTTTTCTTTCACTTTTATCTTTTTACCACGCCGAAGCGTGGTCTTCGCTTCGCTTCGACTTTTGTCATTTGTCTTATCCTACACTGCCTTCAAGACTTATCTGCAAAAGCTTTTGAGCTTCTACTGCGAATTCCATTGGCAGTTTATTTATTACTTCACGTGCATAGCCGTTTACGATCAGACCGATTGCGTCTTCAGTTGAAATACCCCTTTGATTGCAATAAAAGATTTGGTCTTCCCCTATTTTTGAAGTTGTTGCTTCGTGCTCGACAATGGCTGTCTGGTTATCAACTTCAAGATACGGAAATGTGTGAGCTCCGCATTTATCGCCTAAAAGCAACGAATCACACTGAGAAAAATTCCTGGCATTTGATGCATTTTTCAGAACCTTGACCAAACCACGGTAGCTGTTCTGACCATGACCTGCTGATATCCCTTTTGATACAATTGTGCTCTTTGTATTTTTACCTATATGAATCATCTTCGTTCCGGTATCAGCCTGCTGGTAATTATTTGTAACTGCAACCGAATAAAATTCACCTGTTGAATTATCGCCGCGTAATATGCATGAAGGGTATTTCCATGTAATTGCCGATCCTGTTTCAATCTGGGTCCATGAAATTTTTGAGTTTTCGCCTTTGCACATTCCCCTTTTAGTCACGAAATTAAAGATTCCGCCCAGGCCTTCTTTATTACCGGGGTACCAATTCTGGACTGTTGAATATTTCACTTCAGCATTTTTCTCAGCAATGATCTCGACAATTGCTGCATGGAGCTGATTTTCGTCTCTTGTTGGAGCTGTACAGCCTTCCAGATAACTTACGTAACTTTCCTCATCGGCTATCAGAAGTGTTCGTTCAAACTGTCCTGTGTTTGCCGAGTTGATCCTGAAATATGTTGAGAGTTCCATAGGACATCTGACGCCCTTTGGAATATAACAAAACGACCCATCGCTGAATACTGCTGAGTTAAGGGATGCAAAAAAATTATCAGTGTAAGGAACAACTGAACCCATATATCTCCTTACAAGTTCGGGATATTCCTTAACGGCATCACTGAATGAGCAGAAAATGATTCCCATCTCAGCCAGGGTCTCTTTGAAAGTTGTTTTAACCGATACGCTGTCAATAACCGCATCCACTGCCACTCCGGCAAGATGTTTTTGTTCGTTTAGAGGAATCCCCAGCTTGTCGAACGTTTTTCTCAGTTCCGGGTCTATATCATCTATGCTGTTCAGAACAGGCCGGGCCTTAGGAGCAGCATAAAAGATGATCTCATTATAATTAATCTCTGGTATTCTTAGATTAGGCCATGCAGGCATTTTCATTGTCAGCCAATGCTTGTAAGCTTTCAGTCTGAAGTCGAGTAACCATTCAGGTTCATTCTTCTTTGCTGAAATAATTCTGACTACTTCCTCACTAAGCCCTTTCGGGATCCTTTCCATTTCAATATCAGAATAGAATCCATATTTATATTCGCCTGAGGTTACATCACTTAATATCTTATCCTGATCTTTTTCCATTATACTATGTATCACCATCGAATTCTACAGTTGAACAACAAGCTGCACACTAATTTGTTAATTTTTTAATTGATTAACTTTAGGCACTCCGAACTTTAGCTCACTTTAAGTACTTCTTGTTTGTATTTAATCTAAATAAACATGCAAAAATATAAAAATTACAGGAATCCTGACAAAAACAATACAGAAAATTGATAATTAAGACATGTTTTTGCCTGACACTAAAGGATATTTTTTTTGTTTATGCGGAATACAAAAATATTTCTAAATTGCTTATTATATTTTTCCCAATAATGTCATTATGATAAACTTAAATAAATGATAAAACTATTTAAACGAATTATTGAGGCGAACTTTAAAAGATTGTTTCTTTCGGCATTAATGCTGCTTTCCCCTCTTTATCTGTTTGCAGCAGGAGTACCGGTACCGTCAGTAGGACCTGTAAGGGTTGAATTTATCATTTTCGGACTCATACTTCTCGGTGTTGCTCTGTTTCACAAGCAAACATTTTGGGTTGCGGTGATAGGACTTACCGTATTATTGACTTTTAAGCTTGTGTTAGATCCTGGATTTCATCTGATGGATCATCTTTTCGGGCAAAACCCATTTGTCGGACAATTAATGGATAAAGGACTGCGTCAGGGTGAATGGGGCATTATTCTAAACCTGATTGGATTATTACTTGGATTTGCAATTCTTTCAAAAATATTTGAAGAATCGGGTGTTCCTGATGTATTACCCAGGTTTCTTCCTGATGACTGGAAGGGCCCGTTTATTCTTTTGGTTTTCGTATTCGTATTATCTTCTTTCCTCGATAACATTGCGGCAGCTCTTATTGGAGGAGCTATTGCACTTGTTGTATTTAAAAAGAGAGTACATATCGGATATATTGCAGCTATAGTAGCCGCCAGTAATGGAGGAGGTAGCGGTAGTGTTGTTGGCGATACGACAACTACCATGATGTGGATCGATGGGGTAAGCGCTTTTAATGTATTTCATGGATTTGTTGCAGCAGGTGTTGCCCTTATGTTTTTTGCATACTTCGCTTCCCGCCAGCAGGATAAATACCAGAGGATTCAGAAGGATGCAAGTCCGGATGCAAAAATTGACTGGGTCAAAATATTTAATGTTGCACTGATTCTTGCGGGCGCCATTATTTCTAATATACTTTATGACATGCCTGCCCTGGGTGTGTGGATAGCCATAGTAATCGGAGCATTCCTCAGACCAGTTCCATGGCAGGAAGTGCCAGGAGCAATAAAAGGAACTATCTTCCTTCTCTGTCTTGTATATTGCGCTTCATTGATGCCAGTGGAAGAGCTGCCAAACGCTTCATGGTTCACCGCTCTTGCTCTCGGATTTCTTTCAGCCGTATTTGATAATATCCCTCTTACAAAGCTTTGTCTCGATCAGGGTCATTATGATTGGGGTATGCTTGCTTACAGTGTTGGATTTGGAGGATCAATGATTTGGTTTGGTTCATCTGCCGGTGTGGCAATTACAAATAAGTTTCCTGAATCCCGCAATGTACTTCTCTGGGTTAAGAACGGATGGCACATAGCTGTTGCATACTTACTTGGTTTCTTTGTTTTGTATTTTGTCATGGGATGGGAACCTGCAGATAACAAAGAACATAAAATAATTAATTGCCCTGTACCTGGTTGTCCGATGGCAAATAAAGGAGAAGCAGTAAGAATTCCGGGAACAGTTAGTTATCTGGAACTGAATAAATAAGACAGAAGACGGAATACGGAAGATAAATGACTGATATTTTGTCTTCGGCCTTCAGTCTTCTGACTTCTATCCACTTACTTTTTACTTTCTTTATATTCCTTTAATAGGGATTGAAAAGTCTCTTTTACAGAATAAATCTTTGTTGCCCTGAAAGCGTTTGCGCCTGCGAAGGCATAACCATTTTCAAAATTGCCTTTAAGTGCATTTATAAGGGCTATAATTATGCAATATGGACTTTTCGAAATATCACACGTCTTGATACACTTGAATGGACAAACCTTAGGCTGCTTTTTACCCTCCCTTACTTTTGTAATGAAGTTACTTAATATTGCACGACCCGGCATCCCAACCGGACTTTTTATTATCTCTATATCAGAGCTTTTTGCATCGATATATGCTTGTTTGAATGCAACAGAAGCATCACATTCATTGGTTGTTACAAAACGGGTTCCCATCTGAACACCTGAAGCACCGAGATTTAAAATATTATGAATATCCTCTCCGGTATAAATCCCACCGGCAGCAATAAGAGGAATCTTTGTGTCATACTTATCTTCAAAGATTTTAAGCTCGCTAACGATTTCCGGGACAAGTTTTTCAAGGCAATAATCCGAATCACTAATCTGGTCCTCTTTAAAACCAAGATGACCACCGGCTTTCGGCCCTTCTACAATAACCGCATCAGGCAGGTAGTCGTAATTTGTTTTCCACTTCTCACATATTATCTTGGTTGCTCTTGCTGAAGATACGATAGGGATGAGCTTTGTAACACTGTCCTTCTTCAAAAAAGATGGCAGATCAAGAGGAAGTCCCGCTCCTGCAGTAATAATGTCTACCTTCTCAGCAATTGATGTTTTAATCATATCGGTGAAATTGGTCATAGCAACCATAACGTTAACACCGATAACACCCAATGTCTTTTCACGCGCTTTTCTGATCTCTTCTTGTAGCCCGTGTATGCTGGCTTCAAGATAATCAGATGAAAATTCTTTATATAAAAGTCCTAATCCGGCGCTCGAGATAACACCTACTCCTCCTTCATTTGCAACAGCTGATGCCAGTCCTGATAGGGAAATTCCAACTCCCATTCCACCCTGTATAATAGGTACTGCAATTGAAAGATTACCAATTCTTAATGCCTTCATTCTGGAATTTTTAATAAAAACCAAAGGTAGATTATTAAACCGATCCATGGCATGAAAAGAGATATTTAACATATATTAACGGCGCAAAGGCAGGATGTTTCAGAGGAGAGTGAAGGATTGCTTCGTCGCAAGCTCCTCGCAATGACTGTGGAAAGGAGCAGTATGCCATTGTGCCGTTGTGCCGTTGAGCCATTGTGCCATTGTGCCATTGTGCCGTTGTGCCGTTGAGCCATTGTGCCATTGTGCCGAAGTGTCGTTGTGAATAAAATATCTTACCTTTAGCCTTCACTTTTCATTCAGACATTATGAAAAAAATATTAATTATTCCGATACTTCTCTTCCTGGTTATTCTTAAATTGAATGCTCAGACAGAAAAGGAAATAAAGGCTGAAATAAAGCATGTTACAGTCTTCCCCGACAGGGCACAAATTGATCAGGAGATATCAGTATCACTTATTCCCGGAAAGACAATCCTTAAGCTGTCAGGACTCTCTCCTTACATTGATCCGCAAAGCATTCAGGTCAAAGGATTTGGCGAGTTCACAATTCTATCTGTAAATCAGCAGAACAATTATCTTCAAAACCTTGAAGACTCTCCTGAAGTGAAAAGCATCAGGACTCAGATTGAGGAACTGAAGATAAAAGTTGAAGATGAGAAAGCTGCCATAAAGGTACTTAATGAAAAACAGGATTTCCTTATTGCCAACAGAGCCGTACTTGACAAAAAGACAACTTTTACTATCGATCAGTTCAAAAGTGTTATGGATATGTATACCACCAACATAGAGCAGGTCACAATAACTACTTTGAAAAAGGAACGATTGATTAAGGACTATGAGAAACAGGGAAATGCCCTTCAGCAGCAGATTGCAGACAAACTTGGTAAACAAAAGCTTCCTTCGGGAGAAATATTTGTTACAGTTACTTCGGAGAAGCAGCTTACCGGTAAATTTACCTTTAGTTATGTAGTATCAAATTGCGGATGGTACCCTTCTTATGATATAAGGGTTGATGATATCAAAAACCCGGTTACAATTTTTTACAAGGCTAATGTTTTCCAGAATTCAGGCGTTGCATGGAAAGACGTTAAGCTAAGCTTTTCAAATGCCACTCCATGGGTTGCCGGTGACATACCTGTTCTTTATCCCTGGTTCATAGATTTTTATTACCCAAGACCAGTTATGGCAAAAGGTTATGGTGCTGCTTCAAAAAGGAGCGAAGCTCCTGCTGTGATGAAAGAAATTGCTGTTTCTGATGCTTCTGAAGAGAAAGTCCTTCTAGCTGCTCCTCAGGTGGTTGTCGGGAAACAGGTTGGGGAGACAACGATCACATTTGATATTGCTGTCCCATACACAATTCCTACTGACGGAAAGATACAGACAGTTGAAATTCAACGTCTTACGGCCCCAGCTGATTACAAATACGTTACCTTACCTAAGTTGTCACAACTGGCTTACCTCACTGCAAATATTACCGACTGGGCGAAATTAAGTCTTCAGAGCGGGGAAGCAACACTCTATTTTGAGAACTCATTCGTAGGCAAATCAACACTGAATGTAAATCAGTTATCAGATACTCTGACAATATCCCTGGGAAACGACAACAGCATTCTTGTAAAAAGAGAAAAACGGAAAGACTTCACCAGTAAAAAGGTGATAGGAGTAAATAAAACCGAGATATACTCATTCCTTCTCACAGTGAGAAATAATAAAGCAAACCCGATTAAAATTACTCTTAACGATCAGATTCCAATTTCGTCAAACAGCGGAATCACCGTTGAAGCTATTGAGTTATCGGGAGGAAAACATAATGCAGAGACAGGTGAAATTAAGTGGGACCTCGAAATTAAGCAGCAGGAAACCAAGCAGATAATACTCACCTATTCAGTCAAATATCCTAAAGATAAAACCGTTATACTTGAGTAAATCTTAATTCATTAATTCATGAGATTCCTGGGAAATCTGATCTGGCTTGTTTTCGGAGGCATAATCATAGCCATTGAATATCTGATTGGCAGTCTGATACTTATGGTCACTATTATTGGTATCCCATTTGGAATTCAGACTCTGAAAATGGCAGCTCTGGCACTCTGGCCTTTTGGAAGAGATACACGGGTTCATGTAAGAGCTTCTGGTTGCCTTTACATAATAATGAATGTTATCTGGCTACTTACCGGAGGACTGTGGATTGCAGCAACTCATGCGATATTTGGATTTCTGCTTTGTATAACAATCATCGGAATCCCCTTTGGCCTACAGCATTTTAAACTTACAGCTATAGCACTTAGTCCATTTGGAAGAGATATCGTAAGTGTTTAGATTTTCGTTAAGCGAAGTTTAAAACTTCGCTTTGCCTCAGGTAGTCCATGGTTAAAAATTTAACTAATAAATAAACAGATATGCCAGATTCTGAAAGCAATAAAACTTCAATTAATAAACTTGGGAAGATTGGTTTGATCGACCTGATAACTGATAAGTCAAAACCAGTAAACAGCTCAACTTTATCTGTTATCGGAGACGATGCAGCAATTATCGATTCAGGCAAACTGCTTACTCTGGTATCAACTGACCTCTTACTGGAAGGGATACATTTCAACCTGATATACACTCCATTAAAACATCTTGGATATAAGGCTGTTATAAGGGCAATATCTGATATATATGCCATGAACGGGACTCCCCATCAGATATTAATCTCATTAGGAATAAGTGCAAGATTTTCAGTTGAGCAGATTGAGGAAATTTACGAAGGTATATATCTGGCTTGTGAAAAGTACAATGTTGATCTTGCCGGTGGAGATACTTCCAGCTCACTTACTGGCTTAACAATTGGGGTAACAGCAGTTGGTTCTGTAGAAAAAGATAAAACAGTTAAAAGAAGCGGTGCAAAACCAAATGATCTTATTTGTGTAACAGGTGATTTCGGTGCGGCATTTATGGGACTCCAGCTTTTGGAAAGAGAGCGGAGACTCTTTGAAAAAGAGAAAGTTACCCAACCCGACCTTTCCGGTTCTGAATATGCAATCGGGAGGCAGCTAAAACCGGAGTTTCCTGCTGAGGTTTTGACAGAACTTCGAAACACGGATATCAGACCAACCTCAATGATCGACATTTCAGAAGGATTATCATCCGACCTGCTGCAGATCTGCAAACTATCTCATACATGCTGCAGAATTTATTATAGTAAGATTCCAATAGATTACGAAACATCAAAGTTGGCTGAAGAGTTTAATATTGATCCAATAATTCCGGCATTAAACGGAGGGGAAGACTATGAACTCCTTTTCACCATACCACTTGAAGCAGCAGAAAAGATCAAATCGATTCAATCAGTAAAATTAATTGGGCACATGACTGAACAGGGCTTAGGAAACTTTCTTGTCGGAGATGATGGTTCTGAGGTAAAACTTTCAGCCCAGGGCTGGAAATAGAAAGAAAAAAGGGCCTCACCTGGCCCTTATTATTCCTCTCTCAGATGTTCTTATGAATTTCAGTATATAATCCCTGTCAGGTGAAGGTTTGAATTCCTTTTCCACCTCATCAAGTGCCTGGGTTATATTGAAGCCTTTCTGATAAATAACTCTGTAGATATTGTGAATTTCGTCAATTCTCTCTTTTTCGAAACCACGCCTGGTAAGTCCAACTGAATTTAATCCCATGTAAGAAAGAGGATCGCGGTCAGCTTTAATAAATGGAGGAACATCTGTACGTATTTTTGATCCGCCCCCTATCATAACATGTGCGCCTACCCGTGTAAACTGGTGCACAAGAGTACCCCCGCTGATGATAGCAAAATCATCGACTTTTACTTCACCAGCCATACTGGTTGCATTACCAATAATGACATAGTTTCCGATTGCACAATCGTGACCAATATGTGAATAAGCCATCAACAGGCAATTATTTCCCACAATTGTTTTCCCCACTGCCGCAGTTCCTCTGTTAACAGTGACTCCCTCTCTGATGGTAGTATTATCACCTATCTCGGCTGTTGTTTCTTCTCCTCTGAACTTAAGATCCTGAGGGATTCCTGAGACAACTGAAGAAGGAAATATTTTGCATTTTTTACCGATCCGGGCACCTTCCAAAATTGTTGAATTGGGACCAACCCATGTTTCATCACCAATCACAACATTTCCAGCTAAATAGGCAAATGGTTCAATAATAACGTCTTTACCTATTTTTGCATCGGGGTGAATAAAGGCTAATTTTGAAATCATTATCTTCTATCTATTTTTTACAATCTGCGCAGTCAGCTCACCTTCAAGGACAAGTTTATTTCCAACAAATGCCTGTCCGAACATTGTAACGATTCCCCTTCTTACAACATCGGTCAATTCCATTTTCAAAATAACTGTATCACCGGGAACAACTTTATTCTTGAATTTCACTTTGTCGATCTTAAGGAAATATGTGGAATACTTTTCGGGTTCTTCAACGGTACTTAGAACAAGTAATCCTCCTGTCTGTGCCAGCGCTTCAACAAGCAAAACCCCCGGCATGATTGGTTCATCAGGAAAATGTCCCTGAAAGAAGGTCTCATTGAAGGTGACATTTTTTATCCCAACAATCGAGGATTCATCAAGGGAAATTACTTTATCAACAAGTAAAAATGGATACCTGTGAGGCAACCTTTTCTTAATCTCCTCAACTGTGAACACAGGTGGCTGAGAAGGATCATAAACCGGTATATCTTTTTTCGAAAGAGCCTTTTTCATCTCCAGTCTCATAAGTTTAGCCAGCTTTGTGTTGGCACTATGGCCGGGACGAGTTGCTACCACCTTCCCTTTTATCGGATGACCGACAAGAGCCAGATCACCAAGAATGTCAAGTAACTTATGTCGGGCAGGTTCATTTGGGTAACGTAACTCTGTACTATTTAGGATGCCGGCAGTATGAGTACTTATTCCGGGACGATTAAACAGTTTGGCAATGCGATCTAATTCTGACTGTTCGACCTCTTTTTCAAGTATAACAATTGCATTATCAAGATCACCGCCTTTTATGAGACCCATCTTGAAAAGAGGCTCCAGTTCGTGAAAAAATACAAAGGTTCTGCTCCTGCTTATATCTTTTTCAAAACGATCAATATTATCGAGAATAGAATACTGGTTACCAAGTATTTTGGAGTTGTAATCAATAAGAACATTGACACTGAAATGGTCATCAGGATATACAATCAGATCCACTCCATGTTCTTCATCAGAAAAGGTAATCTTCTGTTTTACAACAAAATAATTTCTGTCTTCTCTCAGATCTACAATACCTGCTTCTTTAATAGCTTCGACAAACGCCGATGATGACCCACCCATAATAGGGGCCTCGGCACCGTTCAATTCTATCAGGGCATTATCAACCTGTAATCCATGAAATGCAGCCAGAACATGCTCAATAGTTGAGACAGAAGCATTGTTCTGAACAAGTGTTGTACCACGAGAAGTATCAGTTACGTGTTCTGCAAGCGCATCAATTACAGGTTTGCCGGGAAGATCAACCCTGCAAAATTTATAGCCATGATTGGCCGGAGCCGGCTTGAATGTCATTATTACCTCAATGCCTGTATGTAACCCCTTTCCGGTCAGACTTATTTCTTTTGCAAGAGTCCTTTGTTTTTCACTCATCAATACCAGATATTATGTTAAATTCCGGATACAAAAAAAAGAAAAATATTTCGAACAATCCAGAAAAATCTCTTATAACTTAATTTCCTGCAACATATTCAATTCCGACCGGAGAGTAAAACTACTTCTTTTTCAATGATTCCAACTCTTTTTCAAGAGTATCAATTTTAGCTTTCAGATCGGGCAACCTTTTGAAAATCACTGAGGATCTCAGAAACTGTTTTAATTCAATCGCAGGAGTCCCAATAAGAACTGTATTCTCTTCTTTAATTTCACCCAGAATACCTGACTGAGCTCCGATTTTAGTTCCGTTTGCAATCTGAATATGACCGTTAATTGCAACTTGACCACCTATCATACAATTCTTTCCGATTTTCGCTGATCCGGCAACCCCTGACTCAGCAGCCATTACTGTATTCTCTCCTATCTCCACGTTATGTCCGATCTGAATGAGATTATCGAGTTTAACACCATTATGTAAAATTGTGGATCCCATTGTCGCCCTGTCGATTGCAACATTTGCCCCGATCTCAACATTATCTTCAATGATGACATTCCCGATCTGGGGTATCTTCTTGTATTCACTTCCATCCTGTGGTGCAAAACCAAATCCGTCACTCCCAATCACTGTTCCGGCATGTATTATGCAACCTGAGCCGACAACACATTCATGATAAATTGTGACACCCGGATAAATAATGGTGTTTTTTCCGACTCGTGAATTATCCCCAAGAGCAACATGAGGATATAACGAACAGCCATCCCCAACAGTACAATTTTCTCCAATGGAAACAAAGGGTCCGATATAAACATCTGTTCCGATTTTTGCAGTTGGTTCAATAACAGCTGTCGGATGAATACCTTTCTTCTTAGGTCTTGCTTCTTCTACAAGGGTAAGCAGTGAAGCAAAAGCTTCATATGAGTTTTCGACTTTAATAAGTGTCGCCGAAATCTTTGAGGATGGAATAAAACTTTTATTAACAAGTACTACGGATGATTTTGTTGTATAAATATAGTGTTCATATTTCGGATTAGCGAGAAATGATAAAGCTCCGGCTTGCCCGTCTTCTATTTTGGCAACGGTGTTAACTTTAATCTCAGGGTCACCTTCAATTTCACCTTTTAAAAATCCGGCTATTGTAGCAGCAGTAAATTCCATGATAAATATTTTTAAATTAGAAATAGCTTTATTTTCGATTTAAGTATTTGTCTTACACTATATTACCGCTATCCCTTGAGGCTGTAGAAAAAGGACTTTTTCAACACCCCCAAGAAAGGGGTCAAAAACTCGACAAATAACTGAATTTAAACATATTAGTAATTATAACTATTTTTTTAGTCATCGGCATTCTTTTGGATAGCAAAGAAAGTACTTTGTAATTCTTTCGGAAAGGAATCTATGATCGAACATATCAGAAACAGTGGTAATATCCGCTGTTTTACCATTTTTAAGTACAATTTTAACATCGGTAGCTTCAGGTGTATAAGCCAGATTTGAGATACTGTCTGTGAAAACATAGTATCCTTCAAGTGCAGGTCCGACTTTCATTAATTTTCCGGCCAGGGATTTAAGATCTTTTACCCTTTCACGATGAAACGGTTCATTCTGTAACTCGATGGCGAACAGATCTCTTCGTATTAATCTGCCCGACAAGTCTGAAAGAACTCTGTCGGAATGATCGGCCCAGTATTTTGCAGCAACCAAAATATCAGTATCATCGAGTCGGGTAAAATTTGCTGCAATCAATCCTGAAGGAAAGTTACCTTTTTCAGCAAGATCAGGCTGACCTATTTTATTGTAAAGAAAAAATCTGAGTGCAGGAGTTGCATAAAGATCTGCTCCTTCATTTGCAAGTTCTTTTGCTCTCCTGAGAATATTAACAAGCAGACTTTCAGATGAAAGGACCGTCTTATGCATATAAACCTGCCAGTACATCAGTCTTCTGGCAATTATAAAATTCTCAAGTGAGTAGATCCCTTTTTCATCGATAACAAGTCTGTCATCAACAACATTCAGCATTCGGATAATTCTTTCTGATCCAACAGAACCTTCTATAACACCAGTAAAAAAACTATCCCTGCCTAGGTAGTCAAGACGGTCCATGTCAACCTGACCTGAAATAAGTTCATGCAGGAATTTTCTGGGATAAGTTCCCCGGAATATTTTAATCGCAAGGGTAAGCTTTCCGTCATACTGCTCATTTAGTTTTCGCATCAAAAGAAGAGAAAGATCTTCATGAGTAATACCACCGATTATTGAAGTTTCAAGAGCATGAGAGAATGGACCATGTCCGATATCATGAAGCAGGATAGCAATATAAGTGGCCTCCTCCTCCTCAGGTGAAATATTTACACCTTTACTTCGGAGAGTACGGATAGCCATGTGCATAAGGTGCAGTGCTCCCAGGCCATGCTGAAACCTGCTGTGATTTGCCCCGGGATATACAAAACTTGTTAAACCAAGTTGCTTGATATTTCTCAACCGCTGAAACCAAGGATGTTCTATGAGGTCAAAAATAAAATCGCCCGGAATGCTGATAAAGCCATAAACCGGATCATTAATAATTTTATGCTTGTTTGTAAGATAAGCCACATGGAAAAATTTAATACAAAAATAGGAATTTGTTTTGGAAAGCAAGTAGCAGGGAGCCGGAAGTTGGAAGCAGGGAGATACATTCCCCATTAAAAGTATCGTTTTGTTAATACTTCTATAAGCCAAAGGATCCCTCGCAGACGCTCGGGATGACATCATTATTGTTGAGAGGTTTAGGAGGGAGAATTGCCGATGATAGTGAGACAGACCAAAATCTTAGGAATCACCTTCGAAGAACTTAAACCCTATTTCACTTAAACAATTAACACACAAACAGATGAAAACAAGTAAAATCATATTTATTTCATTGCTCAGTTTTATAGCTCTCATTATTCTTGCCGCAACAATTAGTGTCAGGTTAAGGTGAGCGCCATTAACTTATGTTGTAAAACATTAAATTATTATGTAACATTTGAAATAAATTCCGTCTTTAATATGTCAAATGCGTGAATCGGTGACACTCTTCATACCTAAACTGAGAATATATGAAAATTGAGATTCAGGGACTTAACAAAATATATCCAAACGGCAATCACGCATTAAAAGATATAAACCTTGAATTCGGGACCGGTATGTTCGGACTTCTGGGACCAAATGGCGCAGGGAAGTCAAGTCTCATGAGAATAATGGTAACCCTCATGAAACCATCCTCAGGACTGGTGCTGGTTGATGGGATGGATATCCAGAAACACAGAAAAGAGCTTCGGAAAGTGCTTGGTTATCTTCCTCAGGACTTCAGGTTTTTTACTTCTCTGAAAACCTGGGAATTTCTCGATTATTCCGGATCGCTTGCAGGACTGAAAAACAGAAGGGAGAGGCTTACGGAAGTCGACAGGCTTCTCGACCAGGTAGGACTTCTTGAGGTTCGCGACAGGCAGGCAAACAGGTTATCGGGAGGGATGAAACGACGTCTGGGAATTGCCCAGGCCCTTATTGGAAATCCAAGAATAATTGTCGTTGATGAGCCTACAACGGGTCTTGATCCTGATGAAAGGATCCGGTTCAGGAATATTCTCTCTCAGTTAACCCAGCACGATGTTACAATTATCCTTTCAACCCACATTGTAGGTGACATATCTTCCACTTGCCAGGGAATGGCTCTTCTCAATAAAGGGGAACTTGTCTTCTCAGGCTCACCTGAAAACCTGGTAAAAAATGCTGAAGGACACGTATTTAAACTAAACCTAAACCCATACGAATATGAAAGGGTTAAGGAACGGTATAATGTGATCTCAACAATTCCGGTCGAATCGGGCTGGGAAGTACAGATCGTTTCTGATGATGTTCCCGAATATGCTTCAACAAGCATTATACCGAACATCGAACATGCTTATGTTTATTTTATGGAGCATAAATTACAAGCCGATATCACTGACTAATAATTAAACCATTATGGAATTTCTTCATAACATAAGTACAGTTGCAAAGTATGAAGCAAAAACATTAAGGAGAAGCTGGTTCTTCAGATTATTCTCACTTGGAGCCCTGTTCATCTTTACAATTATCAATATCGGTTTCTTTTCCCCAATAGGCAACGAGTCGTGGGACATGGTTTCTATCTCATCATGCTTACCCCTTTTCAATTTGTTCATTCTGAATATAGCACAGTCAATAGTTGTAATTTTTCTTGCTGCTGATTTTCTGAAACGCGACAAGAAAGTTGATACCAATGAGGTCCTTTATACAAGGTCAATGTCGAATTTCGAATATATTATCGGAAAGACATGGGGTATCCTGCGTCTTTTCCTTGGACTTGACATTATTATTCTTGGAATTGGTCTGCTAATGAATATCATATCGAAAAGCATGTCGATCGATTATATGTCGTATTTCTACTATCTGCTTATAATTTGTGTGCCGACAATAATCTTCAGTCTAGGACTTGCTTTTGTTCTTATGTCATTGCTTCGAAACCAGGCTATTACCTTTCTAATACTTCTTGGTATTGCCGCCCTCAACATGTTCTACCTGTGGTTCAGATTTGGTTCAATATTCGACTATATGGCATTCGGAGTTCCCGTTTTTAAGTCGGCGGTAATCGGGTTCGACAACCTTGGATTTATTGCTAACCAGAGACTCCTGTACTTTTTCCTTGGGATGGCGCTTGTATCATTGACAATATTGCTTTTCAACCGTTTACCCCAGTCTAAACTCCACCGAACTCTGACATATATTTTCCTGGTTGTTTTCACAGCCGGTTCAGTTGTATGCGGGCTGAATGTATATTCTGTTTATAGCACTTCAATGGAAAATAAGAGTCTGGTTATTGAAACAAACCGGAAGTTTGAAAACAAAAATTTTCCAACTACTATAAAAGCTTCAATAGATTTTATTCACAAGGGCGAATTATTAGAAGCCACAGCAAATCTTAAAATTCAAAACGACAACAAAGATCCGTTAAGCACTTATATCTTTTCGCTGAATCCTTCATTAAATGTAAGTAAGATAACAAGCGGAGGTAAAAATCTACCTTTCACAAAAACAAATCATATAATTGAAATTGATCCGGGAAGAAAGCTGGATCGCGGACAGATTGACAGTGTGGAGATCTCGTATTCAGGAGGTATCAATGAATCATTCTGCTATCCGAAGTATGACGACAATATTAAGGAGACAGCTTACAGAATCCAATTACTGAACGTTCACAAAAGACAGGCTTTTCTAGATAACAGCTATGTTCTTCTGACTCCGGAAACTCACTGGTATCCTGTATCAGGATTAAATTATTATCCGACAAACCCTGCCCGGATAAAGATTGATTTTACCAGCTATACCCTTCGTGTAAAAACAGAAAAAGGACTTGTCGCAGTTTCACAGGGAAAAAAGAGCTTTGACGATCAGTACAGTATTTTCAAACCCGAAGGTCCTTTAACAGGAATTACTCTTGCTATCGGAAATTATAAATCCGACACCCTTAAAGTTGATTCGGTAAAATATATCAGCTACTATTTCCCCGGAAACGACTACTATAAAAAGGATCTTGCCCTGATAAAGGACACTCTTCCTAACCTGATTTCCGGAATTATGCGGGAACTGGAAACAAATTTCTCCACCAAATATCCATTTAAAACTCTTTGTATGGTTGAGGTTCCGGTTCAATTCTACTCTTTCCCTAAGAATAACACTCAAACCAGAGCCGAGGTACAACCTTCTATGGTTCTGCTTCCTGAGAAATTATCCACCATCGAGAATGCAGGTTTCTATAAACAGTTCACCCGACAAAAAAAGAGAAACGTTAGAAACAACCAGATCGTAACAGATAAAGAATTACAGGTCAGACTCTTCAATACGTTTGTCCGAAATGCTTTCATCAGTGGTGAAAATTTCAGGTTCACAAACGGAGTTGCATCAAACGAACCAACCAGATATAGACTCGGACCAAGTTTCTACTTCTTTAAAAACAATTTCTACTCATCAGATTATCCTGTTATAAATGCTGTATTCGAATCTCATCTTCAACAGATCTCTCAAGCTGGTCCTCGTACAGGTTTTGCCGCCATGCTTGGAGTACTCTCTGATAATGACAAGGCAAACCTCATTCTTAAAGAATCCAGCTTTAAGGATCTTCTTGCCAGGAATCCTCTGGGAGATACAATAAAAACCGTACTTACTGTTAAAGGTGACTGGTTCTTCAATCTTTTAAGGTCAAAGGCAGGGATAGAAGAATTTAAAACATGGTTCGCAAAATATATTGATGATCATAAATTTAAAAGTGTTGATATTCTTCAGTTCAATGCAGATGTAAAAGACAAATTCGACTTTGAATTCTTTCCTTACCTGAACGACTGGTACAATGGGAAAGAACAACCAGGCTTTCTTATCGATAATGTTCAGGCTAATTCTATTGTAGTTGGTGACAGATCGAGATACCAGGTAACTTTCAATGCTTCGAATCCAGAACCGGTTGCCGGACTCTTTAACGTATCGTTCAGAACAGGAGGACAAGGCGGAAGAGGTGGCGGAGGAGGCATGATGGCAATGAATATCCAGGGCACTGGGGGTGGCGGAGGAGGTAGCAGATTTACGATCTCAATGCAGGGAAGAGGAATGGAAGCTGCGGATATCTCAAAGATAGTGTTTATGGGTCCACGCGAATCTAAGAAAATTGGAATCGTGCTTGATGCTCAGCCAAGAGCTATGATGATAAACACCCTTTTTGCCAAGAATATTCCGGGTGAAATCACCAAACCTATAACTGAGATATTAAAATCAAAAAGTACCACAAAAGAGTTTACGGGAGAAGAGCTTCAATCAACGATGCCATCATCCGCAGACCCTTCAGATATAATTGTTGATAATGAAGATCCCGGCTTCAATATTACAAAACGTACCTCTGTTAGTCCGCTGAAAAGACTTCTCGGAATCAAAAACAGGGAAAGTACAACTTACATGCAGATTAGTCAGTGGAACACGCCGGAATTCTGGCAGCCAGTTGTCTCAGCCAATTATTATGGAAAATATATCCGTTCATCAGTATATACCCGAAGCGGAACTGGTGACAGAATAATTACATGGCATGCAGTTATTAAGGAACCCGGCTATTATGATATCTATTGCTACATCGGAAAGTCGGTCGACAGGATGATGATAAGAGGCGGTGCTGGAGGTGGTCAGGGTCGTCAGGCTCGTCAGGGTGGACAGGGCGGTGGAGGTCAGGGTGGACCAGGTGGCCAGGCCGGACCCGGTGGACCAGGTGGACCCGCTCAGGCTGAGAGTGAATATAAAGACATGCATTATAAAGTGTATCACGATGAAGGTGTTGAAGATATAACCGTTGATTATGAAACTGCCGAAGGAGGATGGAACAGCCTTGGTCGCTATTACCT
>JANXXP010000181.1 GCA_025350595.1 Bacteroidota bacterium | reverse complement strand
TACGCACCTCTCTATTCAATTTTTGAATTCTTTTAATATAAAGCCAATCAGAAAGAGCCTTTATAAGACTATCTGTGATGTTTTTTCCTTCGGTATATTCCTGGACATCAAAAATTATATCATCAGGAATGATTGCTGTTACTTTCATAGAATAAGATTTTACAATACGATACTAAATTACGATATAATAATCATATCTGCAATTTTATTTTGAGATTTTTTTTGAAACTTTTAATAACTACTCCTTCCTTGCGGAGATACTGGTAAATGGTGGACCGACTTCATACTTGTGTTCCTATAGTATTTGCATAGTACTTTACCTTAACTATTCCTGAATCATTCTGCATTACAGGTTCTTTTGTCCAGGTTGGCACAACACAACTGCAATATGCTTTGACATTAGTGATCACAACCGGAGTTTTACTTTTATTGACGAAAGAGAAAACGTGCTCAGTGATTGAATCTCGTTTAATTAATTGAAGTTCTTCGAAGCGCTTCGTTATTTCAGCTCAAATTCTCCTTTAAGCCTGATATTCTCTGAAGAACTGCCTACCATTACTGCGAATTTTCCCGGTTCAATTACCCATTTCAAGTTCTGGTCGAGGAAGGACAATTGTTCGGATTTCAATGTAAACTCAACTTTTTTCTTTTCGCCAGGATTCAGCATAATTTTATCGAATCCCTGAAGTTCCTTTACCGGAGTATTAACCGAGCTAATTATGTCATTTATATATAATTGAACAACTTCAGCGCCTTGACGATTACCTGTATTAGTTACATCAAGGCTGATGAGAACATCTCCCTGGAGTCCATTTACCTCAGGGGCTATGTTAAGGTTGCTGTATTCGAACGACGTATAACTTAATCCGTATCCAAATTCGAACAATGGTGACGAACTGATATCGACGTAGCCCTTCTGAAAAACATGTGCTTTAGATGGCATGTAATTATAGAAAACGGGCAACTGGCCAACATTACGAGGGATTGTGATTGGCAAGCGACCGCTCGGATTGCAATCGCCAAAGAGAATATCGGCGATAGCATTTCCACCTTGTTCGCCACAGTTCCAAGCTTCAAGAATTGCGGGAACATTCTCAGCAATCCATCTTATCGACAGAGGTCTTCCGTTTGTAAGCACAACAATCGTGGAAGTTCCTGTTTCAACAACCGCCCTTACAAGTTCTTCCTGGAGTCCAGTAAGGTCAAGAGTCGATATATCTCTGCCTTCTCCATCGGTGCCTTTATTATCAGGCGCTTCCCTTTCATTTTCTCCTACAACAACAATTGCAACTTCAGAATCCTTTGCTGCTTTTCTCGCTTTCGATATCTCATTAAGATCATTACCAGTAACATTACACCCTTTAACATAGGTGATCTTTGTGTTTGAAGGAACTTTATTCCTGATACCTTTTAAAACCGTAACAATTTCCTGGGGAATAATCTGAGGAATATAATCTCCGAGTTGATTTCTTTTACTGTCAGCGTTGGGTCCTATTACGGCAATTGATTTAATATTTTTTTTCAAAGGAAGGAGTCTTTTCTCGTTTTTAAGTAATACGATACCCTCACGGGCTACCCGAAGAGCTAATTCCTTATTTTCTTTTGTATTGGAGACACTAACAGCATGATCAGAATTAACATAAGGATTTTCGAACAAACCCAGTCTGAATTTTTGGCGAAGGATTCTTCGAACCGAGCGATCGATCAGTGAAATGTTAACCTTACCTTCATTAACATTTTCTATCATCGGGATCATGTACCCATCCTCGTATGATATTCCAACATCGAGACCTGCTTTGAGAGCCATTGCGCCAGCCTCTTTCTGAGAAGAAGCGACATGTTCGTAGACAAGTGTTGTAATTCCACCACCCTCACCAAGAACCAACCCTTCGAAGCCCAATTCTTCTCTAAGTATACTTGTCAGTATTTTTTCAGAAGCATGTGTGGGAACCCCGTCTATCGATGGGTAAGTCGCCATAACACCCAAAGCGCCACTTTTTTTAATACCTGCCACCCACGGTGGAAGAAATACCTCCCGGAGTGTCCGCTCTGATATTTCCATAGAACCTCGCTCGCGGCCGCTTACCGGTTGGCTCTGCCCCGGATAATGACACAATCCTGCCACCACTTTATCAGGTGCAGATATATTATTGCCCTGAGCTCCACCAACTATGGACTCAGCGATACGGGAACACAGATAAGGATCTTCACTATATCCTTCTTCATTTCTTCCGAGTCGCGGATCTCTGTTCGGTTCGACAACCAGGGTAAACAACTGATGAATACCGACAGCCCGGGCTTCACGGGCTGCAACTGTATAGATGTCTTTAACCAGGTTCATGTCCCATGTACTACCGATCCCAAGGCCTTCGGGAAAGACCGTACCTCCGGAACACATAAGGCCGTGCGTTCCCTCCTCTGTAATCAGAAGAGGTATCTTCAGACGAGTTCCCTCAACAGCAATTTTCTGAAGTTCATTAATAAATTCCGATTGCTGTCTGGGTCCCTCATGAAGGATCTCATTAGTTAATGTGAAAAACCCTCCTCCGGGACCGATACCTTTTTCTTTTGTACCGGCTGTAAATTTCCGGCATCCATCGAATTTACTTTGAATATCTTCACCTAACCCGTTTTCATAGACACAAGGCATATTCATCTGCCCGATTTTTTCTTCCAGTGTCATGCGCGAAAGAAGATCCTCCACTCTTTGGTTAGTAGAATAAAGAGGATTTTTATAGACAGGCATTGCTGTAAATGACTTTTCTCCTCTCTTTTCTTTAATATAAGATGCAATGTTGTGAACATTATCAATCCAGATACCGTTGGCAGGATCTGAGGCATATTTGCAGATAGCTTCAATAGTAGGCAGGAGAGATGTTTGATCTCCTCCTTCATTCATCTCATGGCCTGCAAGAACTAACCATTGCCCTGTGGTTTTTGCCGATTCAATTAAGCTTTTTATTTGTTCAAACGATTTGCCATCCAGTTCCATACCGGTGAGTTGTGCCATATCACAAAATGAAGGATCATTTGGTCCTTCACTAAGCCATAATCGTCCCGATTCAAACATCGATGCAACAACAGGAATATAACTTCTTAAATTTACTCCTTTTCCAACAAAAGTCTGTCCACAGGGAAATGCATATGATACAGGATAAATACCTAATAATTTCTTTATAAGGTTGCTGGCAGAATCAAGTTCTATTTTCATTGAATGAAGAGTATAATCTTCCAAAGCTTTATCCCTTGACCAGTCAAAATTACCAGTACAGGGATGTACAAGAGAATGATTGCCAATGTCGTGACCGTTGCTGACTGCTTTTTTCCATGCATCTAACCGCTTTACCATATCGTTGGGAGATATGTAAAAAGTAGCTTTTACTCCATACTTATCCAGCAATGGGATACCGTTATCAGGCTGAGATAAACGGGCATCATCAAAAGTGAGACTTAATCCCATTTTCTTACCTTCCGGCCATTGAAAATGAGACTTTTTCTGAGTTGAATCAGCTTTATAAGATTGTGAGTAACTGATGTTAGTTAAAATGCTTAAAGCTAATGTCAAAAATATAGTGGTGACCTGATTAAAAGTTCCCATAAATTTGTAAGTTTAAATATCTTATTACTTGTTAATATTGGAATCCCACTTTAGTGTCGTTATTGAATGGGCTTTAAGTTTACCATCAATCTTTTGAAAGCGGGTTCCTTCATCTATCCTAATTATTGGCAATGAAGACTCCTTATCTGAGGTAAATTGCACTACGGTCTTCGTTGTTAATCTGTCACCATCCTGTGATGAGGAATATACAGTAACGTCAGGGCCTTTTGATTTCTGACATTGAACATTAACTATAAGTATACTTACAACTAATGTAAATATACTCAAACGGCTTAATTCATAGCGGAATTTTTCTTTCATTTTTTGTTTTTTATGATGTATTTGTAATTAAACTTTTATCCAAGTTCGGTTTACAGCCGAGTGTTCTATAGCTTCCAATACTTCCTGGCATTTGACACGCTACCCGGATCTCTTTTTTTAACATTTTTCGTCAGGATTAAATTGTTTATTTGACTCTTTATTTACAAGCATCGATAAATTGTTTCGCAGCGGCTTCAATTTCGGCATCTGATGAATTAATGTTAATACCCCATCCTGCTCCCAGACCACCGTCTACCACACCAACACTAATATTCATTGCACGGCTCAGAATATCATCGGTTTTGGGATACGATCCTTTAGTATGTGGTTGTCCGACACTTTTAAGGTGATTTAAAATGTGTTCCATATTAGCATAAACATGCCAACCGCTCTGGTCGACGGTCTTTGATCCAAGCGCCTTAGAAACTTTTGCAGCCTGCTCCTTTGCATCGAAAATAACTGTACAGATCGTAGCACAATCGCCATTGGGATCGTTCAGTGTTCTGAATTTAAACCCGCCTGCTTTAGAGATTATACTCTTAAGCTTTTTTCTTTTTTGTCGCAGGGTATCCACGATCCTGTCGATCTTGCTTAACTGTACAAGACCCACTGCGGCTGTTAATTCATTCATCCTGAAGTTTAACCCAAGTACATTTCTTGTGCCTACCTCAACACCAAAACGCATGGGTTTATGCCCCTGATCATGAACACTAAATGCAGTTTCATAAAGTGCCTTATCATTAGTAATAACCAATCCTCCATCGCCGCTATTTATAGTTTTAAATATATTCAGTGAAAATGCACCTATATTGCCAATAGAACCTGCTTTTTCCCCATTATAGGAAGCGCCGGCAGCCTGGCATGCATCTTCCAAAACCAGCAGATTATGCTTTTTAGCAATTGCCATAATTTTGTCCATATCGCAAGGGTTACCCAACATGTGTACCGGCATAATCGCTTTTGTACGGGATGTAATCCTGCGTTCGATGTCATCCGGGTCAAGAGTAAGACTTTCGTCAATTTCTGCAAGTACAGGAACTATACCTGCAAAAATAACTGATGAATAACTGGCAACAAATGTATATGCCGGGACTATAATTTCATCACCCGGTTTTAATCCTAAAGCTAAAACTGAGGCGAGCAAGGAGGATGTTCCCGATGAGGTTGCCAATGCAAATTTAACATTACAGTACCTGGCAAATTCTTTTTCTAAAGTTGACACTTTATGAAGAAACTTCGGATCATTTTCGCTACCATAACGAAAAAGATAACCACTTTTCATAACTTCAATAACTGCTTCCATTTCTTCTTTTCCAAACCAATATGCACCCGGACCTGGCATGATAACCTCCTTTTTTTAATAAAATAAATTTCTAATGATCATTCAAAATAAATAAAAATTTAGCTACCACTTAAAGAATAAATTACCCAGATATTACACTATTTTAACATCATATTAAAAGAACCCGTCTGTCTTCCAAAAAAGTTATAATTTTTGCGGCGGCTTCAATTTCTAATTTTGGAGGATTCCAAGAAACACCAAATATTGGACAACTAAAACCTATTATTTTACTTACTATCTCTTTATATGTCATATATTAATACGTTGTTTCTATTTTTCAATGATCTTGATTTCTTCTTCAGTCAAACCATATAACTCATACACCAACCGGTCAATCTCAGATTCTTGACTACTTGTGTCGGCAGTAGGATCGTTTTTTTTGATGATGAGGATCTTTTCAACTATTATAGATAAATTATCGGAGACTACTCCTGTAAAAGCAGGTATCGGAATTTGCCTAAAATAATTCCAAATCAACTGATATCCATTTTGTATCGCAGTACAATATTTCGAGATGAGCCACCAACCCATTTTTGAATTAAGTAATCCAAGTAAAGCTTTATTTTCGGAAGGAATAAACCACATTGAATTATTACAGATTAACCCTTTATCATCGTAAATAAAACAAGGTTTAACTTGCAGTACCTGATACATTATTTTTGGTTTTTTAAACTCCAGATAATAATCACATGCACGTAATTCCCACCAAAAGTCACCCTTGTCAGTTCTTGCTTCTGCTTT
>JANXXP010000101.1 GCA_025350595.1 Bacteroidota bacterium | reverse complement strand
AAACAACTGGCTTTGCTCGATCTTAAAGATTTGAAGAAAGTTCTGCAATATGTTACTGAAGAAGGGAAAACAGATATTGAAAAAGATTATGGAAAAATTTCTACTGCCACCACCGGGATAATACTTAGGAAGATAATTGAGCTTGAACAGCAGGGGGCTGATCTCTTTTTCGGCGAACTTTCCTTCGATATAAGGGACCTTATGAGGAAGGATAAAAACGGGAATGGATATATAAGTATAATCAGATTGACCGATATTCAGGATAAGCCAAAACTCTTTTCAACTTTTATGCTTTCTCTTCTGGCAGAAATTTACAGTCAGATGCCAGAGAAAGGCGACGCCGATAAGCCGGAACTTGTAATTTTCATAGATGAGGCACATCTTATATTCAGCGAGGCCAGTAAGGCTCTGCTAGGTCAGATTGAAAATATTGTTAAACTGATTCGATCCAAAGGGGTAGGAATATTTTTCGTCACCCAGAATCCTACTGATATTCCAAATGGAGTCTTATCGCAGCTTGGACTGAAAGTTCAGCATGCACTCAGGGCCTTTACAGCAATCGACAGGAAAGCGATTAAGTTAACGGCTGAGAACTATCCATTATCAGAATATTATAAAACAGATGAAACTATAACATCACTCGGAATAGGAGAAGCATTAGTAACAGCACTGAGTGAAAAGGGTATCCCAACTCCACTTGCTGCTACAATGCTCAGGGCTCCGGTAAGCAGAATGGATATACTGTCTCAGGACGAGATTGCGGCTATAAATGGGGCCTCAGTGCTGGTACAGAAATACAGTCAGACAATTGACCGTGAAAGTGCGTATGAGATATTGAGTAGGAAGGTATCTGAGGTTAAGGCTGAAGCTGAGGTTGAGAGAAAAACAAGTGGTGGTCCACAATATCATGATGCACCATCAGGCCCTCTGTATCATGAGGCACCGGCAGTAAGAGGAGGGAGAAGCGCTAAAACACCGCAGGAACAAGTAGTTAAAGTTTTAACCAGTGCAACTTTTATAAGAGGCGTTTTTGGAATATTGAAAAAGGTTATATAAAAGCATCATTAATCTGAAAAAATGAAGAGACTCAGTTTATTGTCATTTATTCTGGTGAGTATTATGTTTTTAGCTTCATCCAATTCTTACTCACAATCAGGAAACAAAGTTGCTCCTTTCAGGATAACTCTATGTAATGGATCTGTCTTTAAAGCAGAAGATCTGCCACTGGATAAACCAATTATTATTATATATTTTTCACCCGACTGTGAGGAATGTCAGAAAATGACAGAAGGATTATTGAAAATGATGAATGATTTTAAGAAGGCGTCAATTGCAATGGTCACTTATATGCCGATTGAAAAAGTTAAACCTTTTGTAGTGCGGTATAGCTTAAATATGTATCCGAATATGTATGTCGGAACGGAAGGAAGTTCTTTCATTGTCAGGTATTATTATAATATTACAACCTTCCCTTTTATTGCTTTGTTTAACAAGAACGGAGACATGGTAAAGAGCTACTATAAAAACGAAAACCTTGATGATTTGTCAAATCGTCTCAATAACCTTTAATCAAAAACAAGTGTCTTCCAATCTGATCTTTCTGCCACCAAGGCACCAGAACTCCAAGTTTACAAAGAATAAGTCATTTATGATATGCACTTCGTGGACCTTGGCGCCTTAGCGTCTTCGTGGCAAAGGATTTTTTATTTCCTTGATAACTTAACAATATCAGGCACTTCGAGCACTGGTTTTTCATAGCCTATTAAAACCGAATTTATCATTCCTATTGCGACCTCTCTTAAAGTTGTAACAAATTTTGGAAAAAGCCCCCTCACTGCAGGATAGAGAAATCTGAATACAGCATAAACGCCAGGTGCATTCTTAGCTCTTTTATCCGGCAGCATGAATCCGGGACGGAAAGCATAAACCTTTTTAAAAGGGAGTTTCATCAGATCGTTTTCTGTCTTTCCCTTAACCCTTGCCCAGTTAATCCGCCCCTTCTCTGTACTATCTGTTGAAGCTCCGGAAACATAACAAAATGTCATGTCGGGATTTTGTTTGGAAAGTATTTCTGCAACGCTCAAGGTAAGAGTATACGTCATCGAATAATACACTTCTTCTTTCATTCCGACAGAAGAAACTCCTAAACAGAAAAAACAGGCATTGTACCCCTTCAATTGTTCAGAAACAGGAGAGAGGTCGAGAAAATTTGAGTGAATTATCTCTTTTAGTTTTGGATTAGTTACTCCGCATGGTTTTCTGTTTATTACCAATACGTTTTCAACATCAGGATGAAGCAGGGCTTCCAGTAGGACCCCTTCTCCAACCATTCCGGTTGCCCCTGTAATAATTGCATTTATTTTCATTTTTGAGAAATAAGTAACATTAATAAATCTTCTAATATTAAAATCACATCAAAAGATACGATTTTATAATTGCATTCATCATCTACTGGATTACTTTTGCACTATTAATAAGTAAACACGTGAAAACAACTATAGTTAAATCATTAACTCTGTTCGAATTTCTGTCTGAACACTACCCTGATTCTCCTCGTACCAGAATAAAAAAGCTTTTACAAAGCGGTACTGTTCGTGTAAATGATGAATCAGTCACGTTGCATTCTTTTCCGTTGAATCCGGGTGATATCGTTGACATCAATTTACATCCTGGAATTTCTGCCAAAACCAAGGCTCCATTTCCTGTTTTATATGAAGATCAGCACGTTATTGTGATCGACAAACCTGCTGGCATTTCAACGTCCAGCACCGATGGAAGCAAAAATATTCAAGAAATTGTTTCACAGTTTTTAAAACAGTTAAGCAAAGACAAAGTAAGATCATTTGTTGTTCACAGGCTCGATAAAGAGGTATCTGGTGTGTTGTTATTTGCCAAGTCGGAGGTTGCAATGAATGCTATTAAAGATAACTGGAAAGAGACTGACAAGCATTATTATGCTCTGGTGGAAGGGGTTCCGGCGAATCCTGAAGGGACAATCAAAAGTTGGCTGATAGAAGATAAATCGTTAAAAATGCATTCTGTAAGTGAGTCTTTGGTTGGTAAATACTCTGTTACACATTATAAAACAGTCAGATATTTAGACAATTATACACTTCTTGATATTAAAACAGATACCGGGCGTAAAAACCAGATAAGAGTGCATCTTTCAGATATTGGCTGCCCGATAGTAGGGGACAGGAAATATGGCGCTTCAACAGATTATATCCGTCGGGTAAGGCTTCATGCCTATTCCCTTTCGTTCCCTCATCCGGTAAACGGTAAAATTGTAACAGTCAAATCGTCAATGCCCGACGGATTTTTGTCGTTAAAAGCAAAGGATGAGCATTATAAGTAAGTAATGTTCAAATTACCTGGTTCCCCGCGGCTTAAGTTTCAATAAAGCCTCATCAAGCCTTTTCATAAAATATACTCTATTGCCCTTATTGCATTCACGGATAAAATCCTGAAGACTTTTGCTTTGATATTTTGAGAAATCCCCGATTATTGCCAGTCTGAAGCTATAATTTGAAAACTTCTGAAGTACATCACCTGCCAGTCCGGTGTGAAGCCTGTAGAAATCGGTATGAAGATTACTTTCTTTTAAAATAACAGCGTTGCAGTTTTCAAATGAAAGGTTTCCAAGCATGTCAACAGCATCATCAACAGATGAAATTATTAAGCTGTCACTTGTTTCTTCGGCTATTTTATAACCATCAGGATCGTGGAATTTTATCATTGGAGAAAACTTACTATTGATTTTGACTTCGTGGGTTCTTTTGTTACTCTGGTTATTAAAAATTTATCCTGTAGAATTTAGATTCAACTGGACCTATGATTTGAGATGGTTTTGAAACCGGAGATCCTGTTACGTCAACCTCAATTGCAGTCAGCGGTTTCCCAGTAAGTCCATTTGTCAGATTCAGTGAAGCACTTTGCCCGTTTGATTCACGTAAATGAACAATACATGATTTTCCGTCAGCGACAGGTTCTACAGTAATAAGAATGATATTGACCGGCCATCCCGTAATAAACGAACCTTCCCAGTTATTATCACCTAAACCTGCTCCGGGCAGAATCCTTGTGAGATAAGGAACCCGGCAGCCCCATCCGAATTTTGTTGCAAAATCGTTTGAAATATCAGAGGAAGTTGTGAGATAATAAGTCCAGGAATGACCACCTCTCTGGTCAGCATTGAAATTAGTCACCTAGTAATTATTCATTGGCCAGGAAAACAGATTCGTACTCTGAGGCAT
>JANXXP010000076.1 GCA_025350595.1 Bacteroidota bacterium | reverse complement strand
AAAAATGCAGTACATATCTTTTCAAGTTGAATAATATTAAACATAGCGCGAGGGCTTAATCGTCACATACTGAACAATTTGTGCTACGTAGGAAGCTACACGCAGGTGCGGACTGCGGGCAATTTCCTACGTAGCACAAATTGTTCAGTATGTGACGATTAAGCCCTCGCGCTATGTTTAATATTATTCAACTTGAAAAGATATGTACTGCATTTTTACCGGGACCAACCAACGCACGACAGACAAGTGCCCTCGCACCTTCATCTATAAACATCTGTTATTTGTTTAACAGTACTTCTTTTTACCTGGACTGTGCCATCGCGCGACAAAAAAACATGTGCTAACAGAAAACCCCATGAAAAATATCGTGATAAATAAATCGTTTTTTCATGAGGTTTAGATTTGCAAAGTAAAATTAATGTACTAACTTTGTAATTACATTTAGAATAGATATTATGGAAGTGACTGTTATCAAAATAGGCAATTCAAGAGGGATTAGGTTAAGCAAAACTCTTCTTGAACGATACAATATCCGAGACACGGTAGATTTAATTCTGGAGAAGGGACAAATAATCATTAAACCATTATCCCGGCCAAGAAAAGGTTGGGAGAAAGCATTTATGGAAATGAATGTCAATGGCGATGATAAATTGCTAATCAATGACATATTTGAAGACGAAAATTTCGAAGAATGGAAATAAAGCAATATCAAATAATCCTTGCGAGTTTGGATCCAACTATTGGTAGTGAGATCAAAAAAACAAGACCCTGTGTTGTTATTTCTCCAGATGAGATGAATAAATATTTAAGGACCGTTGTAATAGCTCCAATGACAACTAGTTCTAAAGATTATCCAACAAGGGTTGTAATCAAACATGATGATAAAATTAGTTGGGTTGTTCTTGACCAAATAAGAACGATAGATAAGCAAAGGATTATCAAAGAGCTAGGAAAGTTATCCAGACCAGAAATTAAAGAAATTAAGGAAGTCCTCAAGGAGACATATGTAGATTAAAAACTATCAGGACTGTTTACACACGCATGATAATTTTAACATTACAACATGTGCTAATAAAGAGGACATCATGTGGCATGCAATGCCGGGCATGAAGTCTCACGTTGCACTACATCCGGGCACCTGACCTTTTTCTATGCACTTTCCGACGTTAATCTTGATCCATGAGCAGCCTTATATCAGATAGGGGTGGATGTTTTTGGGTTATTTGTTTGTGTCGTTTTACAATTTCATTGATCTGTGTTTTCTAAATAAGCTGGTTTTACCCGTTCCACCACGATTTCCATACTTTTTTGGACATAATCTTCCCATCCCGG
This sequence comes from Bacteroidota bacterium, assembly GCA_025350595.1. Lineage (GTDB taxonomy): Bacteria > Bacteroidota > Bacteroidia > Bacteroidales > VadinHA17 > LD21. Next base: position 16,382 of record JANXXP010000076.1, on the reverse strand, counting down.
CAAAGCGGGTAGTTTATAATGACCATTATCAGCATGATAATATTTTTGTTTTATATAATACATTTGTTGGAGCCCGGGTCTTCAGCTATATATTGACAAAGAAAGGAATGGACAGGGCAGGCTCCGATGTGGGATTAATGATGACCGCATATAATTTTCGCCGCATTGGTAATATTTTAACCGGTGACCGGCTGAGGGAGTATCTTCGGATACTTTTTTTAATGTTTTTCGGGAAAATTGAGGCTATTTGGCTAAAAATCCGAAGTTTTGAGGAAGTATTTTCCCTGGAGTTTTTGCCGTTATAAGAAATCCGCCTTTCGCTCAGAATTGCTTAAAACGATCAGGAATACTAAGAATAAAAAAGTTTTTAGACAAGCTGTCCCGCTTCGGCAGGAGACTCCCGTTATGCGTAAGGCGAGAAAAATCTCAGTCCAAGAATTTGCCAAATAAGAAATAAGTACTTATCTTTGACGTTAGTAACGCTAAACGGAAAATGATTAACTCTTTTGGGACTAAGGAGACTGAGAAAATATGGAATGGGGATAGAGTTAAAAACTTACCCCTGGAGATACAAAAGACTGGAAGGAGAAAACTAAGGATGCTTAATAACTCACAGAATTTGATTGACTTAAAGATTCCACCATCAAATAAACTTGAGAAACTTTCAGGCAAAATGAGTGACTTTTACAGTATCAGGATTAATGACCAATGGAGAATTGTTTTTAAATGGGTCGACGGAAACTCAAGTGAAGTTACATTAATGGATTATCATAAATAGAATAAAATGGAAAAGCTATCAAATATTCACCCCGGAGAAATACTGCTTGAAGAATTTCTCATCCCTTTAAATATATCTGCTTATAGACTTTCTAAGGACCTTGGAATTCCACAGACCAGAACTTCTGAAATTATTAAAGGTAACAGAAGTATTACAGCTGATACTGCTCTTAGGCTAAGTTACTATTTTGGGAATTCTGCCAAATTCTGGCTTGGACTTCAGAATGATTATGATCTAGAGCAAGAAAAAAAAGTAAAAGCTCATGATTTCAGTCGAATTAAAAGGATAAAAGAACATGCAGCCTAAGGTTAGAAAAAAGAACTCACTAGATGACCTCGATGATTTTGAGGTAGGCTTTGATCCAAGACCTTTGACATAAAAGGAACAAAGACTAATAAGCGAGTATATCAAAAAAAACAAGATTCAAAAACAAGAGGAAAAAATAAAAAAGCACTAACGCATAACACGGACGGTTGGGGTAAATTGCTTCCCGCTTTGCGGGACAAGTTTTCACGGTTTTTGCTCCTGCTACCAAGACAAATCCGTAATGCTCAATTTAATTTGTACATTGGTTGCAAAAACACGCACCATACCCTCCTTGCATCGGGTCAGATTTTCGTCTAAAGTACCAGGATGCTGCCCGGATGCGTCATTGGGTAACGCTTACTCCCTCAACCGCCGAGCCATTGGACATAACAAAACGAATTGACCGTATATTAATGATAATTAGATGAATACAAGACTATTTTTAGGTTGCTTCTTTATTTTATTTTGTTGTTCGAGTTGTTTTATAAAACGATTGAAAGATAATGAAGATAACTCTAGGGCAGTACTGAATAAGAATGAAATGAAAAGTGATTGGTTAATAAAAGCATTTAACCATGCACGAGTGTTATCGTCTGAAAAACCCTATTCTGTTAGGATTATTACAGATTCGATAGATAAAAAACAATTACTGCGATTTGAATTGAGAAAAGATGAACTCTGGACTGATGTTACCGGAAAAAAATCTTACCGCTCTGAAATAGACATTCGGGACAAACCTGCCATGAAATCTAAGAAGTGGTATCGTTTTAGTTTACTTCTTTCTGCTGATTTTCCTATTGAAGACAATCGTTTAATTTTGGCTCAATGGCATGGTCGGGATAAATGGTGGCTTGGAGAGACAAATAAAAGTCCTGTACTTGCATTTCGATTTAGAAACGGAGAATTCAGTATTAGATTATTACATAGCACAGAACGTATTGTTAAGGATGTTGACAATGTGCCATCTGAAAAGTTATTTAAAACCAAAGAATTCTCATTGAACAAATGGAACGAGTTTGTGATTAATGTAAAATGGAGCTATGAAACAGACGGGTTTGTTAATATCTGGTGGGACAATCGGCAAATTGTGCAATATAATGGAGCCGTAGGTTATAATGATAATACAGGCCCTTACTTTCAATTTGGGATTTATAGAGATAGTACCAGTAAAACCTACGTTTCTTATATGAAGGATATTGAACTTGGGGATAAAGCAACAGATATTGGTTTTAAAATTGACCAAGCAAAAACGGTTATTAAATGAATCAGAATTATGATAAATAAAATTTACTACGCCAAACACGCTTTCATAAAACAATGGGGTTTAAGTGGTTTGCCAGGCGCATCACTCGCTGGCAAGGTTCTTATCAGTTGATAGGTTCGCAGTTCCGAAATCCCCCCTATCTATCAGGACTGCCTAAAAACCTTTAAATCTGCTGATATTGTACCAACAAAATGGACTTATTTAAAGGACATTTGACTAAATCGTAAAAATGTAGTAGTATTGGAACAATTTGATGATAAAATAATTGCATTGTTAGCAGCAGCAAAATCGAGTTTATAAAGTTTTAAAAATTAGCCTACTGTAATTTAAAAAGTAAATGAGAACGAAAATATTATTGTTTTTTATGCTAGCAGTGATCATAATTGGATGTTCCTCAATTAAGACTGTTACGCTATCGAATTATTCAGCTCAAATTTCATTTATTGAAAATTCTGCAACGTACTATCCAAACAATAATCTAAAAACATGTAAACTTAGCGAGAGCACTAGTCTAGGCGGACATAAGTGTATTTCTTGGCTACATTTTTTTGAGAACGGTTTGATCAAACAATTTCAAACAGCAGAAGATATCATTTTACCAGGTTATACCATCCCATCAGGTTCTGTCATTTTTTATAATGATCAGAATCCCGAAAAGATTAAACACATTTGTTTTTCAAAAGATATCGTAATTGATAGTATAAAATGTAAAAGTGGTGGCAATATTTCAACTGAATTCTATGATAATGGCCGACTAAATGCTTGTTTCCTGGTAGAGAATCAAAATATACAAAGATTCCCATGCTTAAGTAGCGTTTTTAAGCCAGTTTACTTTTATCCTGATGGAAAGATTAAACAATTGACATTAAGTACTGATTTAAAAAATTCAGAAACTACATATAAAAAAGGGGAAACAATTATTATTGATGAACAGGGAACAATTAGCAGGAATAAAAAATAGACAAAATAGAAAATGCCACTGACCCGAGACAATCGGATTTGGATCTACTTGCCTAAATATAACAAGCCGGTTTAATTAATGTCCTTCGGCAGCCCGGACAGCTTGACAATCAACCCCAAAGTTTATTATCCCAAATTCTTCTTTTTTATTAAATCTTGTGGTACCCGGACTAATTGTGCATTTTTATTTTCTCTTCATATATTATGGCTCAGGAGGTTAAACAAACTATTGAGGATTATTTAATTGGGAAAGTCGTAGTACTTTAGAAAGCAATTCTTGAACTAAAAAATAAAAAACACCAAAGCGATTTTGAACGAAATGTCTTATAGAATGGTCTGGTTAGCAAACAAACAGTTGATTTCCTATGAAGGCAACAAAATTTGATAATATTTCTGTGCTGCGATCTTTTAATCAGCAGATTACAAATCCGAAATTCAACACTGCAGAAGAGATTACAGGATGGATGGGGGCTTTTCAGGCTCAGGACTATGGTATGTCAAAATGGGCTTTGGGGATTCGGCTACTGAATTCAACTGAAGCAGCAATAAATATGGAATTTAATTCAGGAAGCATTATCAGAACACATTTATTGAGGCCTACCTGGCATATTGTATCCTCAAAAGATATTTATTGGATTTCAGGACTAACAGCACCACGAATTAAAGCTTCCTTAAAATTCAGAGATAAGCAATTGGAATTAACTGATATTATTTATAATAAATGCAACAGAATTCTGGAAAAATCTCTGAGAGACTCTAATCATCAGACTCGCGAAGAGTTAATATCGGAATTAAAGAAATTTAAAATTGATGTTGAATACAACAGAGCATCGCATATTTTTCTACGGGCTGAATTAGATGGTATTATTTGCAGCGGGAAGCATAAAGAGGGAAAACCAACATACGCGATTCTGGAAGAATGGGTTCCGGAACGCAAGAATATAAATAGGGAGGAAGCACTAAAAGAACTTGCCAAACGCTATTTCACCAGCCGGGGACCTGCATTGATAACTGATTTTGCCTGGTGGTCCGGACTATCAATAAGCAATGTAAAACTTGCATTGGACTTCAATAAAGGATGCCTGATATCTGAAGAAATTCAAAATCAAACTTATTGGATGGCTGATACTTATTTAGAACCAACACCTGACTCCGAAGAGATCTATTTTCTACCCGCTTTTGATGAATTTCTTATTAGTTACCGCGATAGAACAGCATCCTTGTTATTAAATGATAATAAAAAAGTCATTTCGAATAATGGAATATTTTATCCATCTGTAATGAAAAATGGGCAAGTAATTGGCATCTGGAAGCGCAATATCAGGAACAATCGGGTACTACTTACAAAAACCCTGTTTAATTCCGGGACATCTGATCGGGACAATAATTTTTTGATAAGCATAAACAGGTATTCAAATTTTATTGGGAAATCAATTTTACCAGTTTAAAAATGCAGACCCTGGTATAGACAATATAGTAAAAATGTTCACCACTTTTTTTGGATTCCCATAAGCCGTATTGTCTGGCTATTTTTCTGTTAATTAATTCAATATTATTTTTAGTTAGAATGAACAATGAAGCATTGGCACTGTTTAAATATAACTTAAAACTGAAGGTTATGCCAAAGTATGTAATTGAAAGAGAAATTCCCGGAGCAGGAAAACTAAGTGCTGAACAATTGAAAGGGATATCACAAACTTCTTGTGGGGTCTTAAGCAAAATGGGTCCTCAGATTCAGTGGGTTCAGAGCTATGTTACGACTGACAAAATCTATTGCGTTTATAACGCACCAAACGAAGAAATGGTTAGGGAACATGCAAGACAAGGCGGGTTTCCTGCAAATTCTGTCAGCAGGGTTTCATCCATTATTGATCCGACAACTGCAGAATAATTTTTTCGTCAGCACATGATTAAGGGTATTTGACGATTAAACAGAATACACCTTCAAGCAATGAGTTATAGTATTGAATCAAAAACAATTGTATTCATACATGGTCTTTTCATGAATCCAGCCAGCTGGGATTCCTGGATGAATTATTTTGAAGTAAAAGGATATAAGTGTTACGCCCCGGCCTACCCTTTTCATGAAGGGAAGCCCTCTGACCTTCGAAACAATATAAATCCGGATTTAGGTAAAACAACCTTTGGACAAGTAATTGATAGTTTATCCATGTTTATTGACAAATTACCTGAAAAGCCAATACTTATAGGACATTCAATGGGTGGACTTGCTGTTCAGAAACTAATTGAAATAAAAAAAGGCTGCCGGGTGCATTTCATTTGATCACCTTTCAAACAGGCTATTCATCCATAAAATTCCTCCGCTTACCGGTAAAGTATTTCAAAAATACTTTCTGGTTTATACTTTTGTAAATGATCAAAAAACCAACTAAAATCTAAAATGATGAAAAAGATTTTTTTATCCATCACAGCAATCCTGTTTTGTATTTCAATCATGGCTCAAAACAGTGTCATTCTTAAAATGAACCTTGAGAAAAATAAGGTTTACAGGTTAAATGCTGTTTCTAATCAGACAATCATACAGACTGTAAACGGCAACCAGCAGACAATTGAATCAAAAACAGATTACACTGCCTCAATAAAAGTGGTTGATGCCACCCCCGATTTTATGGTCGCAGAAGTCCGTTTTGATTCACTTATCACCAATACCAATACAATGGGAATAACGATGAAAATCAGTTCCGTCAGCGAAGGGGATATTAAATCGGCAAAAACTGATGAAATTATATCATATGTAATGAATCGTTTAAGCAAGAATGCGCTGTATACTAAGATAGATTTTTCGGGGAAAGTACTTGATATCGTAAATGCTAAAATGCTGTCGGATCAGATTTTGAAAGATACAAGTTCCATTACTCTTACAGGTCCGACTGCATCGGCAGTAAAAACTCAGCTGATAAATCTTGTAAATGCTAAATCCTTAAAAACCATGGTGGAGATGTTCACTCATTTCTTACCGGGTAAACAGATAGTCATAGGAGAGAACTGGACTGTAACGGAAAACACAAATTCCGGTGGAATGTCACTCGAAATAACTACCGGCTATCACCTCGATGGCGTAAACGGGGATGTCGCCAGTGTAACTGCTGAATCAGATATTAAGGCGGCTGCAAATTCAGGTCCTATGATTTCCGGTGGAGCTACCATTACATACGACAACATTAAGGGACTAAGTAAATCAAAAATGATGATAGATACCCGTACTGGTTTGATCGTAAGTACTACTGCAAAAACACATATAGCAGGAAATCTTGGAGTCAGCGGCCCGGGTTTTAGCATGCAGATACCTATGGATATAAATGGCGATGCAAAAGTAACAGCACTGAAGTGATTTGACTGAATAAAGTATGAAAAAATATATTATCTGGTTACTTCTGGTAACCTCAATAAATGTTCAGGCACAGAACATAAAGGGTAAAGTGTGTTTTGAGAAGGATAAATCGCCTGTTCAGTTCGCAACTGTTGGACTGCTTCACATGCCCGATTCTGCAATGATAACAGGAGTCATAACATTGACTGACGGTGGATATAAACTCGAAAAAGTAACACCCGGAAACTATTTTATAAAAGTGAGTTTCGTGGGTTTTAAAACCAGCGGAAAAAGCGTTACTGTTGAGACTGGTAATAATGAAATTACTGTTGATACCATTTTTTTAGCTGAAGCAGTAGCCAGCCTTAATGAAGTTACAGTTGTTGCCGAACGGATAAAAGGAAAAGAAATGGTCGACAGAACAGTATATGAAATTCCCAACCTGATTGCTAAATCCTCAAGCAACGGTTACGATATTTTAAAGAAAATTCCACAGGTGAATGTTGATTTTCAGAACAACGTTACCCTGAACGGCAGCAGTAATTTTATTATCCAGGTCGATGGAAGGCAGCGCGACAAGGAATTTCTTGCAAAACTTCTTCCCTCGGATATCCAGAGCATTGAAGTTATTAGCAACCCATCCGGAAAATATGAAGGTAATATCGATGGGGTTATAAATATCATCCTGAAGAAAGAGGCCAGGTATGGCATGAACGGCAATACCTCCCTGACTATCAAACCATTTAATAAACCCACTACCCAGGCAACAGGCAGTCTCGATTATGCAATGGGTAAAATAACTTTTTACGCGACAGGATTCCTGGTTTCACAGAAACTGGATATCTTTTCATCGAATGAGAACCATTTTACCGGTATCGATTCAACTACAAGCATGTCGGGTATTGGTGGGATAAAAGTTACCAGTTCAGCCATAAACAGTGGATTCGATTATTACCTTAACGATAAAAACAACCTGAGTTTTAATGTCAGCTATAAACCTATACGCCAGGCGGTTGATATCTCAAGTGAAACATACCTGTATAAGAATAGTAACCCCCTGAATACAATCTCGTCTCTTACAAATACCGGTGTACATAGTGATGAGACTTCAGTATCTCTATTCTATAAAAAGTTGTTTAAAAAAGCAATTCAGGAATTCACAGCCGAGACAAGTTATTACATATTTAAATCAAATGACGGGACTGATTTTACGAATACCCGCTACCTCTATAACAGCGATACCCCACTTAGTACCTATGCCAGGGTAGAAGAAAATCTCAATGAACGGAATTATTTCTCGACAAAACTGGATTATGTTCATCCGATTGGCTTTTCAGCGAAAATAGAAACCGGGTACCAGCTGTATTACCAGAAGATGAATTACGTTTTCAATGTTGACAACCTTCAATCAACCACGCCGTTTAACTACGAAGAGATCCGGAATTCAATCTATGGCGGAATTACATATAATCTGAAAAAAATCGGGATGCAGGCTCTGCTGAGAGTCGAAAACAGTCATATTATGGCTGATTCCGTTACCAACCACGATTATGCTTGCTTTTTACCTTCTGCAAATCTTCAGTATAAATTTTCAGCTTCGCATAATCTCAAATTCACCTATAACCGCAGAATAAACCGTCCGGGTATTTACGACATGGATCCATACTATAAAATAGGCCAGAATTACAATATTACCCAGGGAAATCCCAATCTGAAACCCGATTATCGCGACCGGCTGCAGCTTACTTATACCTGGAACTTTGGGAGTAACTATTTTTCACCTTATGTCTACCAGGAATATTTTACCAATAAGGTTGGAAGGCAGTTACTCATCACCACTTCGCCTGTAAACAATGCACTAACAACCATCTCTAAGCCGTTTAACCTTCTTACCGGTTATGAGTCGGGCGGAGGTATAAATGCAATGTTGTGGTATGTGAATATCAATGCAAGGATCTATCAAGGACATTTTAATGAGTACACGGGAGATTTTATCCATATTCCGGCTGTGAATTATTTCTCATATGCGATAACAAGCTATGCATTTGCCCAGCTTGATAAAAAGAAGACCACAACTGCTTTTGTTTTTCTGAATTATAATGGAGTAAATGTGAACGCCCAAAGTAAAACTTACAGTCTTCCTCTGTATGGGATAGGTGTTCAGAAACAGTTAAAGGATCATAGCTTTGGGATCTTCTATTTACTGCCATTTTCAGGCAAAGTACAATTCAGCAGGACAGAAACGGAGACGCCTTACTTTAATTCAAGTAATCGGACCAGGATTGATATAGGGAATTACATCCAGTTCAGTTATTCCTATAAATTTAATAAGGGGAAGAACGTTAAAAAACTCGATCGCAAAATTGAAGTGGAGAGCGATAGCAAAAGTCAGACAATAGGTAGATAATAGGATTCTGTCATTGATCGAGCTCAGGATCAGGACAGGTAGCCGAAGAGCAGTCCTTAATATGACACGGCACGTAAATTACAGTAAAATGGTTATGATAAAGCTGGCTAGAACAAGTTCTGATAATGACGATTTTATAACATTGGTAAAATCACTTGATGCGGAACTTGCTATAGTCGACGGAGATGATCATTCTTTCTATACGCAATTTAATAAAATTGATAAAATCAGATTTGTGGTTGTCGCTTATAAAGATGGAAAACCTGTTGGTTGCGGAGCAATAAAAGAGTTCAGCGCTGAAGCTATGGAGGTAAAACGAATGTATGTTTCACCAGATGGAAGGAAAAAAGGGATAGCCACAAAAATCCTTACGGAACTTGAAAAATGGACCAGCGAAATGGAGTATGCAAAATGCGTTTTAGAAACAGGAAAACGGCAACAGGACGCACTAGCACTTTACAAAAGGAACGGATATAAACAGATCAAAAATTACGGGCAATACATTGGTGTGGACAATAGCGTTTGCTTTGAAAAGCTTTTGCGACAACCCTGAACGGATTGCAACCAATCCAGATCTTTTGTGTTATTGGCTTAAGAGTATTCCTTATCAGAATGACTGAAATTGATCTTCTAAATAAAATCAAAATCAACCCGTCCGAATTTTCGGAGTTCTTCAAATTATATTACAAGCCGATTTTCGGTTACATTCTTCGAAGAACCGGTGACTTTGACTACACTGCCGATATTGCTGCAGACACTTTCCTCAAAGCATTCCGGAGCATAAACAACTTTTCGTACAGAGGGATTTCCGTTAAAGTCTGGCTCTATCGTATTGCAACAAATGAAGTGAATCTATTTATCAGACAGAAGAAAAGAGATAGTTCCATATTTGAAAGAATAGATATTGCAGAAAACGATTTGTTCACCAGCTACCTTGAAGATGACAAGAAAGAGCTGGAAGCAGAACTTCAGAAACATGAGCAGTTTTTATTAGTTGTAAGAGAACTGAAAACATTACCAGTAAAATATCAGGAAGTAATTTCCTTAAAATATTTTGAAGGGAAAGAAAACAAAGAAATCGTTGAGATACTGAACATTAACGAAGGAACACTCAAATCTCTGCTGTCAAGAGGATTGGAAAAACTCCGGAATAAGTGCAACCAATTTTAACTTTTAACATTATTGAAAATGGAAACACAAAACTTTGAAGAAAAACTATTAAAGATGACTAAACCGGAAGTTAACCAACTAAAACATCAGGATATGCTGGCAAATGCTATTACTAATGCGAAGGACAAATCAGTTGTAAGCTGGTGGTGGCTGAGCATACCTCTTTTTATCATTGCCATGCTTACTATGAAAAGTGTGTATATGCCTCACACAACTTTAATATCGAATATTCACGAACTGAAAAGGCAACAGCCTGTAACTTCTGTAATATTCTTTCTTATAGTGCCGGTTTTTCTGATTATTTTTAATGGATTCAGTATTCGGAAGATTTGGTCCCTGACATTCGATCATAAAGATGCCAACTCAGTCCAGACGATCTGGGTAAATGGATTGATGATTTTCTTCTCAATCATTATATTAATATTCAACGCATTATAAATCTCTGAAAAAATGAAACTAAATTGGTTTAAACGGGAAGGAATATTTTTTCTTCCGATATCGATAATTGGCTGGTTAATTCTTGTGGCAGGGATAGCTTTTGCGGTTTATTCGTTCATTGATATCGACAGCAGGTCTCATTCAGTGAGTGATACTTTAATAAATTTTGTATTCATGCTATTAATTATTAGTGCAGTTTATTCACTTATTGCTTACTTTACCAGCAGAACACCAAAAGGGTAGAATAGAGGAAAACACTATAAACGCCCTCATACCTTTTAAGTTTTTATATGACATCTGGAAGAAGCCTGAATCAATATTATACTTATGATCAAAAGTGATATATATGAACAAAAAATTTATTCCTATTGTACTGTTTTTTTCTTTAACAGCTTATTTGCAGGGGCAAAAACACCTCACGGACTATGTTAATCCTTTTCTAGGCACAGCCACACTCTGGGACAGTATCGATATAGGATACAAACCTACTCACAGAGCCTGGGGCGCGGAGGTATTCCCCGGTTCATCGCTTCCTAATGCAATGGTACAGCTGAGTCCTGTTACCAAATTTAAAAGCGGTTCAGGGTACCAGTACGAAGATACTGTCATATATGCTTTTATACACACAAGCAAAGGTCATTGGAACTTATGTAACATACCAATTTTACCTTTTACAGGAAAAATATCTCCTGATGATTACTCTTCACGATACAGCCATAAAAACGAATCTGCCCATCCCGGATATTACCAGGTTTTTCTCGAACGTTATAATGTTAATGCAGAACTAACTTCAACTCTGCGATGCGCGTTTCATAAGTATACTTTTAAAGCCGGAGACGGTAAAAACCTGATGCTTGATCTTTCGACTTCCAATGAAAGGGTAAAAACCTGGAAAATTTCGCAGGAAAGTAAAAATGTGTTTTCCGGATTCCAGCAGGCAGGTGAAAAGATGTACTTCTATGCAGTTACCAGTCATAAAATACTGAACATTGATTCATTGATAAAAGATAAAAAGAAATTATCTGTTATCAGCTTTGCTGATGAGCCAAAGCCACTGGAATTACAGATAGGTTTTTCTTTTGTAAGTATTAAAAATGCTAAGGAGAATCTGGAAAAAGAAATGCTTGGAAAAAGCTTTGTCCAGGTGAGAAAAGAAGCGACAGAAACATGGGACGCACTGCTGTCTAAAATTACGGTTTCAGGGGGAACTGCACGACAAAGAGGAATTTTTTATTCGACACTGTACCGGTCATTTCTCTGGCCGGCGCTGCGTAGCGATATAAACGGAGACTTCACAGATCTGAAAGGGAACGTTGTAAATAAAGGTTTCAGTTATTATACTGAGCCTTCATTATGGGATGATTACAGAAATAAGCTTGTTTTGCTTGGAATGTTGTCGCCTACTGTAACAGTTGACGTCATTAAGTCTTTGATTGACAAAGGGGAGAAGACAGGCTTTATGCCAACATTTTTTCATGGCGATCATGCCTCAGCTTTTATATCGGGATCATACCTTAAAGGATTGAGAGGATTTGACGTTAAGAGTGCCTATAACCTTCTTTTGCGGAATGCAACAATAGAAGGAGGGACGAGACCATATATCACCGAATATAGTCAGAAAGGTTATATAGCTGAACAGGATATCGAAAATCCTAAAATTGAAACCAAAGCAACTGCCGGAGTAACTAAAACACTCGAATACTCATACGATGATTATGCGGTGGCCTTGTTGGCTAAAGAGTTGAACGACACCGCAAATTACTGGATGCTCATGAAAAGGACATCCAATTATAAAAATGTGTTTGACCCATCGACTGAATTTATGAGGGGCCGGCTGGCTAACGGGGAATGGATTAAGAAGTTTGATCCGACTTTCCCTTTTTATGAATATATGTATCGCGAGGCCAATGCCTGGCAATCCACTTTCTTTGCTCCACACGATCCGAATGGGCTTGTAAGTCTTTTCAAAAGCAAAGATGATTTTGAGAAGAAACTCGATTCTCTTTTTACTATTCCATGGAGAGGAGTTGAGGCTTATAATATATCAGGTTTTATTGGACAATACTGCCAGGGAAATCAGCCTGATCACAGTTTCCCGTACATGTATTATTTCGTTGACAAACAGGAAAAATCGCAGGTCATTCTGGATAGCATCATGAACCATTTCTATGATCTGGGCAAAGACAGGCTGGCTTATGCCGGGATGGATGATGCCGGGGAAATGTCATCGTGGTATGTATTCAATGCTATTGGGATCTATCCATTTTCTCCGGCTGATGATAACTTTATAGTATCAGTCCCGCTTTTTGATAAAGTGGAAATTACAACCGGAGATAATTCTTCATTCACAATAATTAAAAAGAATGCAGAGAGGAAAATCAGTTCCATCACTTCAGGAGATAAGAGAATTGATGGTTATTTTGTATCGTACGATGATCTGAGGAAAGGAAAGAAATTGGTTATCAATACCGGTGTTCTTTCAGTACAAAAGAATCTTAAAAGCAAGGATAGCCAGAATAACAAATCCTCACTTTCAACTCCGTGTATGGATGTGCTCAGCCTTTTCACTGCAGCTAATGTCCCTTCGTTTGGTCCTGGCGAAGAGGCAGCCCCGTTTAACAGCAAAGCCGATTCAACCGCATCGGCTAATCTGCCGGGAAAAGGCTTGTTTCAGCATCCGATGCTCTATGTCGGGGAGAACTGCAACAGGATGTTCCTGGTTAAAGATGGCAAGGTGATCTGGACCTATTCCACGGGCACAGGTCCTGAGTACGATGATGTTTGGATGCTTTCAAACGGCAATATTCTTTTCTCGCGAATGAAATATATTGCAGAGATTACCCCTGATAAGAAAGTGATCTGGCGTGTGGATTTTAACTCATCTAAAGGCTCTGAACACACTGAAGTTCATGCTTGTCAACCAATTGGATTAGATAAAGTTATGTATGTTGTGAATGGTTTACCGCCGAAAATGTTTATTGTCAACATCAAAACAGGAAAAATAGAAGAAGAGCACGAAATCCCTTATAAAAAATCTGACGATCCAAACAGTATTCACGGACAGTTTCGACACACAAGGGTTACTGCTCAGGGTACCTACCTGGTTCCCTACCTCTCACAAAACTGTGTTATAGAGTACGATAAGGAATTCAAAGAGATCTGGAGGTACAATATCAGTTCCCCCTGGGCTGCAATAAGATTAAAGAACGGGAACACACTGATCACAGACGAAAAAGAATCTCTGAGCCGCGAAGTTAATAGCAAAGGTGAAACAGTCTGGGAGTTTAACTGCAAAACTGATTTGCCTCCTGAATACCAGTTTACCTCAGCACCTCAGAGCTGTACAAGGCTTGCAAACGGCAACACCATTTTCACCTCACGTGGGAAGCAGGGACATGGTCCCCAGCTTATTGAAGTCACTAAAAACAAGAAGGTGGTTTGGGTGCTGCAGGACTGGATAAACTTAGGTGATGCAACAGCTGTGCAGATTCTTGATGATCCTGGCATTCCTGAAATCCCGGGGGAATCGGAGCATTAATAAATGAAAATCTTATTCTGTGGTCGCTAATGCTAAGATGGAAATTCAAAAGATAAGAGTGAGATTTGAAAAAACAGAGCGAGAGCTAACTCGCTCTCGCTCTCACTCTCGCTCTTTTTTAGTACCCCTAACCGAACTTTTTTCCGAACCTTTTTTAAAGGATTTAGATCTGATATGGCGTGTTGATTCGAGGATTAGCTCACCTAACAACCAATGTCTGGTGTAAAGATTTACGCCAGGTATTCAAGAATTGTTGTGGTTTTATAGCTGTACTTCCTATCAGATTACAGGAAGTAGCTTGGGTTATTAATAACTCTGTTAGCAAAAAACATTAGACCCACCCTAAAACGATTTGTCGTTTTGTAAGATGTTATTAATAAATTTCTTATTCAATTGAGTTTTTGCATAATTCATGGATATTACCCTTGGTTCTTTATGAATAGCCCAAGAACTACTACTTATAGTAGATGTTTTAGGATTCAAATGAATTATCTTTCCTTTAGTTAATTCCTTCTTTTTCATAATAACCCTTTTCTTGTAAGGTAAATACAGATTGTTCTTCAAGTGTTGATAAGGCTTGTAAAGTTATTCTTTTTCTTGGAGAATATGAATTTAATTTATTAGATATTTTTATACCATTAGCTGTTTCTTTTCTTGCTGTTCTACTAGACATTGTAAAGAGATCCAGATAACTTCTTGGTGCTACACCATCATATAATAATAATTTTACTTTCCCCTTTCCTTCAGTTAAAACATCTTCTTCAGACTCGGTAAATGAATCTTCATGTAAACTTAAACAAAGGCTTTTAGCATAAGGTTCAATGTAATAAATTTCTTTTATACCAGCAAGCAAAATATGACGAGCACAATGATGACAAGGATAAGTAGTTACAAATAATTTACCATTTTTCATTTTATCACCAGTAAGTTGACTTCCCTTAATAATTGCATGCATTTCAGCATGTACTGCTCTTGAATATTCTAATAGATTTCTTATATCAGTTTTTGAAAGGATTTTAGCAAAGGTCTTAGATATTTCTTCAAAAGTGGTTGTGTCATTTTTATTTATTAATGAGCCGAGTTTTTCATCTGCAGTCATGAAATTAATTATCTCGTCAATTAATTTCGTTTTGCCTTGGTTATTTGAACAAAACCCTTGTTTGAGACATCTATTATCACATTTATCTCCTTCTTTATATAAATCTCCACCAAACCTAGGAACATCATTCCATCCTGTTGCTAATACGTTTCCATCACAGTCCGTAATTGCTGCACCAACTTGCCTTGATAAGCAACCTGAGTTACATGATGCTGATTGTGCTGCATACATAGCTGTCTCTTTTGGAAGAGGTGTAATTACTTCGCTTTCAAAAACTAAATGTAAGAACCGCTTGATCTTTTTATCAATATCCAATTTTTTTAGTTTTGAAACTCTTACAAAAAAATCTGCTTCTAAGAAAGTGTCACGTACATTTTGTCCGTGGATTAACTCTTCTTTATCATCTGTATCTATTAGGTGGTCAATCTCCTCATCATTAAGTTTCTTTTCATTTCTAAGATTTGCTTTCCTTTCAATTAAAGGGGAGAAGATAGAGATTAGATAGAAATTATCTCGATAAATGCTTCTTAGAAGTTTTAGTTCATCAAGGTTTTTTAAAGAGTCAATTAAATAACATACCTTTTTACTTTCTAGATTTGTTGGATCAATCCTGCTCCCTTGTTTTATAGACTCAACATCCTTAGAAGATGCTAAACGATTAAATAGAATTTTCTGAATAGCTAAATCAGCCAAAATTGAATTTAATCCATAAGTAGCTCTCAGTCGATCGCCTTCATTTATTTTAGCCATCATTTCGACATATCCTTTTGACTTCCCCGGTTCAAGTTGAATTTTCTTTGGATCAATGTTAAAAAGTGAACTAAGTTTTATCCTCTCTACGATATAACCATAATTCTTAATTCTTTTTTCTATTGAGTCAATCACTGGGCTTTTTAGACTTCCGATGGGTGAACAGAATGCAAACACTAATTCCTCACTTAGGGTTTTATTATATTTTTGGATTGTGTCTTGTCCTTTTTCAGTATCGTAGGCGGATTCTTTAAGAGGACTCTTGCGTGCAGCAGATTGTTTTCCCATAATATTTTTTAGAGCTATGCTTGAAAGGTACATCTTTTTTTTAAGATTTTATT
>JANXXP010000063.1 GCA_025350595.1 Bacteroidota bacterium | reverse complement strand
TGCCAGTTCTGAATTTAATTTCGGAAGCATCATGGAGGAACTGTACATATTTTACTTTGTCAGCCATGTTAGGAAGTGTCAGACTTCCCATAGGATAAGCCAGCAAATGAACATACAATCTTTTAGTTACAGGATTATAGGTGAGTAGTGAATTATAAGGTACAGTAAAATCAGCCGGGGCTTCTGTACAACCATAAATAGAACGACTGTTGTACTTCATCCAGTCACCGATTGATTTCAACCTGTCCTGAGCCCTGTAATCAAATACTCCACGTGCTGTAGGACCTACATTCAATAACAGGTTCCCCCCTTTACTTACAGATTCTATGAGAAGTTCAAGCAATTGGGCCGGACTTTTCCAGGATGTCTCATCACGGTAGTAACCCCACGAGCCGGAGAAGGTCTGGCATGTCTCCCATGCTACTTTTTTGCCATTCACTTCAAGCCATTTTGTCACCTTATATTGTTCGGGAGAAACAAAATCCCATCCGCCTTCAACATCTTTCAGATCCAAACGATCATCAACGATAATTCCCGGTTGAAGCTGTCTTGCCATCTTTAACAGGTTTTCAGAATCCCAGTCATCATGACCTTTCCCGTTTTTCCCTGGAAATGAAAAGTCAAACCAGATAACACTTATTTCACCATAATTTGTCAGGAGTTCCCGAACCTGGTTTTTCAGGTATTCCCTGTATTTACTCATGTCTCTCCCTTTATTAAGGCGGGCATAGGCAGTATCTGATGTCTGACGAAGAGGATGGTTGCTGTCTATCGTATAATCGGGATGATGCCAGTCGATAAGTGAATAATAGAATCCAACTTTCAGTCCCTCAGCCCTGAAAGCTTCCACATATTGCTTGAGAAGATCTTTTCCATAGGGTGTATTCGTTGCCTTATAATCAGTGAACTTTGAATCAAAAAGGCAGAAACCTTCATGATGTTTTGCGGTGAGGACTACATATTTCATCCCTGCAGCCTTAGCCATTTTCGCCCATTCATGAGGATCAAACATGTCGGGGTTGAAGATATCAAAGTACTTCTGATACTGTTCGTTTGTCATCCTTTCGGCATTCTTAACCCACTCATGACGGGCAGGTAATGAATATAAGCCCCAGTGAATAAACATTCCGAAACGCGCATCGGACCACCATTTCATTCTCTCAGCTTTCTGAGAATCAGTTTCTTTTGGAAGTTGAGCCAAGGTAAATAGAGGTGTAAGTAGTGTCAGAACAAATAAAATGATTGTTAAAAATGATTTTGTTTTCATATTGGTTAGTTTAGTTATTGTCAAAAAAATTTAAACACTCCTTCTCTGCGTAAAAAAATAGAAGTATATAATTAATTCATCTGAAAAGAACCACTTGCAACTGACTGATCGCCTGATGATTTCTGAATATATGCAGATACAGAATAGCTGCCCCTCAGTGCGTAGTTTTTAGTAGTTATGAAAATATGGCCCGTAGGTTTGGGGTTATTGGTATAGATATCTGTACTATAAGTTATTCCATCTTTTTTTATAACGAACTTTACGGGATTGCCATTAAAATCTTCTGAACTTTCAAGTCTGAATGCAACATTCCCCGGAGTGACACTGAATGATGAGCCTTCTCCTCCAAGCGTAAAGTCAGTATAGTTTACAGAAGTTCCGAAAGTAATTTTGTCTGTATATGGGCTGGTTTCTTTCTTTTTACATGAGAATAAAACAAGCAACAAACTTGACAGAATAGTTAATTTCAAAAGTTTCATAATAATACAGGTTTAGGTTAGTTTTATACCTGCAAAATATAAAAAAATAATTAAGTTTCGTAAATTTGTGTATAAACATCTGTTATGATAAATCCAAAGATTATTCTTGGTCCTAAAGACGGCTCCCATGTCTGGAATTTTTCCAGAGTAGGTGGAGTAAACAGGGTGAACCTTGATTCCGGAAAAGATCTGGTTTTCCTGGAAAAGCTTGATCAGAAACTATGGACTGCACTCAGTTGTCCGGTTTACGGACTGGAGATTGACTTCAAAACTCTTGAATTAATTGATAAAGATCATGATGAAAGGATAAGGGTTCCTGAGATTATTGAAGCAGTAAAATGGCTTACATCCATCATCAAAAACCCTGATGATTTAACCAAACCAAATAAATGTCTTCCTCTGGATGCAATTAATAGCGAAACAGAGGAAGGGGCCAATCTGCTAAGATCTGCAATGCAAATCCTGGCAAACCTGGGGATGCCTGATAAAAAAGTAATTACTGTTGAAGAAACTTCTGATACCGTAGTAATATTCGCAGATACGAAATTTAACGGGGATGGAATTATAACTGAATTCTCATCCGACGACGAACTGATAAAAATACTGATAGGAGATATAATTTCCTGCATGGGATCTTCAGCTGATCTCAGTGGTAAGGAGGGCATTTCATCTGATCATATTGACGATTTCTATAAAAACTGTCAGGAATATTCTGAATGGTATGCCCAAGCTGAAAAGGATAGTAAGGTTATTTTACCTCTAGGGGAATCAACTGCAGACGCTTCACAAGCTTTGTTTGCAGTTAAACCCAAAATCGATGATTATTTCCTCAGATACAGGTTAACTGAATTCAGCCCTGAATCTGCAAATATTCTAAACTCACTTGATGCGCGTTATGAAGACATTAGCCGCAAAGACCTTTCATCATGCATTTCTGAAATAGCTACATTCCCCTTATCAAGAATTGAAAAAATGAAAGCTCTTTCCCTTACTAAAGGAATTAATCCGGCATGGGAAAAAGCAATTGCGAATTTTAGAATCCTTGTAGTTTCACCATTATTCCCGGGAAAAGAAGAGCTGACAGAAGAAGATCTTGAAGTTATTTGCAGAAAATTTGATGCATACAATAACTGGCAATCAGAAAAAAAAGGAAGTTCTGTAGAAAAGTTGGGAGTAGTCAGGATACGTGAGATAATTGAAGGGAATGATAAGATAACTCTGAGTTCATTAATAGAGCAGGATAAAGCATTTACCAACAACACAAATAATATCTTCCTGGTTGATAAACTGGTAAGGTATTACAGGGATCTCTATACTTTACTTAATAACTATGTGACTTTCTACGACTTTTATTCACCTCATTCAGAGGCTATATTTCAGGCAGGGAAGTTATATATTGATCAAAGGTGCTGCGATCTTTGCATGAAGGTCAGGGATATGCCCAAGCATAACACATTGGCTAGATCGAGCGGTTTATGTCTGATCTATTGTGACTGCTATTCAAAAACCATGAATGAACGAATGACCATCGTAGCAGCACTTACTGATGGCGATTTTGATAATATCGAGCTTGGCAGAAACGCTATCTTCTACGACAGAAAGGGAAATGACTGGGATGCAACCATTATAAAAGTAGTGGACAATCCTATAAGTATAAGGCAGGCTTTCTGGTCGCCATACAGAAAAGTTTCGAAGTTTATCTCAACTCAGGTTGAAAAAGTAGCCAGTGCTAAAGAGAAAGAAGTAGATACAATGGCTGCTTCAGGCATTGAAAAAACTTCTGCAAAAGTAGATTCCGGAATTAAACAATCAATCCAGACTACACATTCAGCAACGCCGGTACAGGCAGCACCTCCCGTACAGCCTTTTGATATTGGAAAATTTGTCGGAATATTTGCTGCTCTTAGTCTTGCCCTTGGTGCAATAGGCTCTGTTTTAGCTTCTTTCATAACCGGGTTTATAAGCCTTAAATGGTGGATGATGCCATTGGCCCTTATGGCCATTATGCTGATTATCTCAGGCCCATCAATGATAATTGCATGGATTAAGCTCAGAAAAAGAAACCTCGCCCCACTGCTTGATGCCAATGGATGGGCAATTAACGCACGTGCTACAATCAATATAATTTTTGGCAGGACTTTAACTCATATTGCGAGCCTGCCATCAAATTCAAAATTAAACCTTGTGGATCCATTTTCGAAAAAGAAAAATCCTCTTATCCCTATTCTGCTGATATTGATTGCAATACTTGGAGTCTCCGGATATTTGCTCTGGGACTATGGTTTTTTTGCTAAGTGGGGAATAATGTAATTGGCTCTGTTGTATAGAAAAAGTATGTCAGTTACTACACTATCATCAGTTGGTCAGATTGAAATAACTCATGACAAGAAGCGTATCCGGATCGCAGTTGCTCTTGTCTATTTTTGCATGGGACTCTGTTTTGCATCCTGGGCCAGCAGGATTCCCGATATCAAGACCGCTCTTCATTTAAATGATGGGCTGTTTGGCAGTATCCTATTTGCATTACCGGTAGGACAATTTCTGATGATGCCCTTTTCAGGAAAACTGGTTACAAGGTTTGGAAGCCGAAGAGTGATTCTTCTTGCGCTTCCTATATATACCATTTGCCTCAGCAACATAGGGCTGGTAAAACATGGATGGCAACTTGCCATAGCCTTGTTTATGTTTGGACTTGCCGGTAACCTTTGTAATATTTCGATAAACACACAGGGAGTAGCTACTGAGCGACTCTACGATCGCCCTATTATGGCAACATTCCATGGAGGATGGAGCCTTGCCGGATTTACCGGAGCTCTTATCGGACTACTCATGATCAACCTTAAAGTTGCACCATACTGGCATTTTTTAACTGTAATCTCCATAGTATGGATAATAGTCTGGATAAACAACCCATTTCTGAATAAAGGTAAAATTGGCCAAAATAAAAACGAACCAAAAAAGAAGTTCTTCTCAAAACCCGATAGTGTGCTTCTTCAGCTGGGGATAATTGGTTTCTGCAGCATGGCCAGCGAGGGAGCAATGTTCGACTGGAGCGGTATTTATTTTAAAGATGTGGTAAAAGCTCCATCATCTCTAGTCATTCTTGGTTATACCTCATTCATGATTATGATGGCTACAGGACGATTTATAGCCGATTACCTGATCTCAAGAATCGGTAGGCAAAAGTTGCTTCAGGTCTCCGGAATAATGATATCAACCGGGTTACTCACAGCTGTACTGTTTCCATATCTTATTTCCTGTACTATTTCCTTTATGCTGGTTGGTTTAGGTGTTTCAAGTATTGTACCTACAGTTTATAGTGCGGCGGGAAGACATGTAAAGGTGCCAACAGGAATTGCACTGGCGACAGTTTCGAGTGTGAGTTTTCTCGGTTTTCTGATGGGGCCTCCTCTAATTGGCTATATCTCAGAGATTGCCGGCCTCAGATATTCCTTTGCTGTGATAGGCGTTTTTGGAACAGGAATCACTCTACTGGTTTCCCGAGTCAAAGCTTTACAAAATACTCAGGTTATAGTTCCTGAATCAGAAATCGGCAAGCCTCCCCTGCTTCCACTATAAAATACCTATACTATTGCTTTTATGATAAATCTCCTGAGAAGCAGTGACTACTTATTAAATTGAATCCAATCAACCTCTACAGGACCTTTATCCTTTAGTATTACTACAAGATTATGAATTCCCTTCTGGAAATCCAACTTCCCTGAATCAACTGTATTCCAGCCTGTACCGCCTGGTATCTTTATCTCAGCAAGTAAGGTTCCATCTGCTTTGTCGAGTCTGATCTGCAGTGTTCCTCCCAGTTGAGACATGGCACTTACCTGAACCGATTTAAGTTTTTTGCTTCCGAAATTTACGGCATTGTACTGTATCCATGAATCTTTTGCTCCAAACAAAGTTTTCCAGCCTTTAAATACATTTGTTGAATCAAGAAATGAAATTGTGCATCCCTTGTCACTGATCCTGCTGTATCTGTCAATCTGAATTTCGCTGGCTGCTTCAGTTATTCCAACTCCACGAAGAGTAGGAATAACCTTTTTTATGGTTCCGTCATCATTGAAAGAAAGACTGTCGACCCGGATAGATCTGTTTTTATCGAATTTTGGTGACAAATCGTTATTATGATAAAACAAATACCATTGGTTCTTGAATTTAACGATTGATTGATGGTTTGTCC
>JANXXP010000048.1 GCA_025350595.1 Bacteroidota bacterium | reverse complement strand
CAACAGATCTTATCTATTTTACGATAACTGAGGTTCTTGACAATCCTGTTCTGCCGTCATTTGAAATCCCTTCCACAATAATTGTATATTCTGCTTTTTCATCAGAAGTAAAAAACTCTATTTCTGTTTTCCCATTTACTGTTGTACGCAAATCAGGATTCCAGTAAATGGTATTGCGATAATCAGGTATATGGCTGTTTTTTAATATAGACGAACTGTAATCGGGAGAAAAGAACTCTCTGTGAAGCTGGCAGGCTTCATACACTTGTCTGAAGATAGAGTTGTCATATTGCATGGCGCTCAGATTCCCCTTTTTAGTAATGAAACTGACGATCCCGTCAAAAATGTTTTCAGAAAAGAAATATCTGGTATTAATGACATCCACCCTTTCAATTTCTTTGGAATTGATGCTTAAAACCTTTTCAAAATCGTAAATTGGAACGCCATCAACAAGTATAAGGGGTTTATTTTCAAAAGGCTGGCCCTTGAACTTATTTATCAGCTTAAAATCGTATTTGCCGTTTTGTTTCTGGGTATATACATTTGGAATAATCTCTTTTACAACTTCACGCACTGAGGTCAGTTCAATATAATCCGACATTTTTATACTGTTTTCAGGTCTTCCATAAAAATCAGGAATACTGGTTTTTAAAGCAGCTTCACTATTTTGCCGGAAAGGCTCATAAATATTTTGGATCTGCATACTTACTATAGCATTATTTATCTGTACAATATTACTGCTATCGAGGAAAAACGGGGTTGGTTTAAAGTTACTGAAGCTTGCTGAAAATGACTGATTTAATTCAATATAATAACCCGTAATATCTGAAGATAATGGTTGAATAACAATCTCATTCATTCCTGATCCTCTTACAACAAAATTAAACTGTCCGTTAATATCAGTTTTAGTGAACTGACATCTGGCTGTTTTCCCTACGTAAGCAAGCGATACATCAATATTTTTCAAAGGTTCATCAGTCACCTTCATCCTGATATTTCCACTAATAAGATGTCCTTCAAGTTCTGGTAGATAACGGGGCTCCGAATCAACAGCAACAATTCCATTATTCAGGTAAAAACCATTAAACCCGGAATTCCCGGATTGGCTGACTATTGCAGATTTGGCAACGGAGACCGACATATCTGTTTCAACCGGCTTGCCGGAACGGTCAGTGGCAGAAAGAGATATTTTAACTTTTTCTCTGGGAGTATATTCAGGTTTATCTATTGTGATAGTGTAGGTTAATCCTTCGCTATTTGCTCCTAAAACCGATTTTTCTCTTATACGGGTTCCTTTATCATCAATAATCAGGAATTTTGATTTCCTGTCAACTGTGTCAGCCGTAGGGAGTTTAAGGTGATCTATGCTTTCAAATGGGTTAATTACTGACAGAGTCTTATAGAAAAACAGATCAGGTGAAAAATTCTTCATCCAGTTTGTATAGGCACGGATAAGATAATTTCCTGAACTTATATTATCCGGTAGAATAAACCTGGAAGAACCAGAGCTTAAATCTGTTTTTACTTTCAGCTGCCTGAGAGGAAAATTGTTCTTATCAAGTAATTCCAGATATACAACCTTGCTGATATCACTCGGAGAATGTGTAAGGCCATTTATTTTGTACACCTTAAACCATACTTCTTCACCTGGTAAATAAATGTCATGATCGGTACTGATATATAGCTCCTCTTTAAATGATTTTATACTCTGTTCATCACTCTTCTCTTTTAATTGCTGAGAATAAAGTATTTGACTGAACAAAATATAAATTAGAATTAAAATATTGGGTTTCAATCCAGGCAACAGCTTGTTTATAAGCAAATAAAAAGAAATTGTAGTACTTTTCATATCATTTTAAATCTACCCAGAAATCTGGTTTTACCGATGTTCCGGTTAATTCACAATCAGCACATTCCGGTTTGGTAAATACAAGTTTCTGTACCTTAAAAGAGATGGGATCTTGTATAGCTTCTACAAAAGTATAACCCGAAGATGTATACATTTTATAAATATCATCCATAGTCAGGGGAGGAGCAAGAGGCGGCCATGGGTAATCTTTAGGTGCCATTTCTATCCTTTCACATGGATAATGATAATATGGAAGATTCAGTCCTACAATTTCGCTGAATGGTATCGTCTTCCTCTTTTGTTTTACTGCTGAAACCTGGAAGTATCCAAGGACACGCTCCTTTGGGTTATTTATATTGTGGATATTACTTATTACTGTGAACGGTTGTTTTGCAAAAATATCTCCTCCTGCTTCATTTACCTGCTTCATATTATTCCAGAAATCGTATTCTGTTTTTGTAATAGAATACTGCCTGACGAGGATGCTGTATTGCATTAAAAGACGGTCTGATTCATTACTAGGGATGAATGATATGGATTGCTTCTCAATTCGCCCGGTCTGACCTGAATAAACAGAATGGACAAGTACTTCATTGGACTTCACGTTTTTCCAGCAATATTCATTAATTTTATTGACAGGTACAACTACACTATCGTTTATATAATTGAATTTCTTTGGTGAAGGCACTTTGAATTTCCACGTTTCCACAAAATCCCATCTCAGGTATTGATTAGTTTCGGCCTCCTTTGAATCGAGGTAGATCCTTATTCCTTCCTGTGTCTGGGTAACATTATTAGTAAGTTCCTGGCTCTTTTCAAAATACAAACTGTCGATATCTGGTACATAATTCATCAGGCATGGTTCTGATTCATATTCGCTGCCATTATGTGTTTTTATACGTAGTGTATATGTTTTTCCAATAATACCTGTGAATTTTGTTTTGTCTGTTTTATAAACTCCGTTCCCTGTATTATTTAATTGGTAATTATTACCATTATCATCTGAAATAGAAACAATAGCATCATTTATTACTCCTGAACTTGCACCCTGCTCCTGATATGTATTTGTTATTTTAATTTCATATGAAGTGTTTTCATCAGTGACCTGACCTTCAACTACCATCAATGATTCGTATCCATTCAGTTTTGGAATATATGGGTCAATACAGGTGCATAATGCAAATACTGTAAATATTGCGATTATTGATTTGGGCCCCATTCTTAACATGGAGCAATTATTTTCTTCATAATATCAATTGAACTGTATAATTCGGGAAACAAAAGTAGTATTTATTATGTACCATTTACCCGTCAATTAAAAAGAATATTATTTAAAAAATGTTAATCCTATAAGGTACGAGGCACAATTTTCCTTAGTATGTATCTGCCCAGAAATCTGGTTTTTTTAAAGTCCCTGCCAGCTCACAATCTGCACACTCTGACCTGGTAAATACTAATTTCACAGGATAATCAGAAACATTATTATATATTGGCTCAATAAATATATAATCTGAAGCTATAGTCAAATACCAAATAACGTCATCCCATGTCTTTGGCGGACAACGGCACAGGGTTTCAAAATCTCTCGGTTCAAACTCCCATGTTTTACACGGGTATTGATAAAAATGCAAG
>JANXXP010000040.1 GCA_025350595.1 Bacteroidota bacterium | reverse complement strand
TCTGATAATATAGAAGATATCAAATATTGCCATTAGTAATGCAGCGAAGCGGAATAAGGAACCGAGTCCTTCCAGAAAGTGCAAGTTCACCGACTTCGCCGGACGTAGCCGACTATGTCGGACGAAGGTAATCCCCTTAGTTTGAATCTTCTACCGCACTAATCGTCAGAAGTCAGGATATCATCTCGGAGTTTCTTAAAAATACCTGGTATTCACCTAACTATTATATTCTATTCTGGTGCAGAAAGGCTTTCTGTGTCACCTTGCCGTAATTACTGTTGGAACTACGCGAGGTATCCTTCATGCTAAGACGGAGGGAACTTGTTTTAATAAATACGTTTTACCAACAATAAATGTCTCAGATATAATTAGAGAGGATGTTGTTTTTAGCTTTAATTTACCGGATTGAGTAAGGACAATTTCAGCAAAGGGACTTAAGAACACCTTTGGTATAGCAAATTATTAAAATCGATATTGGTACAATTTTTGTTGTTAATTAATTAACATATAACCTGTCGCCATGAAACTAACAAGAAAACTGATCATCCTGTTTACATTAATCGGATTATTTGGCTGTAAAAAACAAGTCGACAATCCTGATGTTGAGACTTATATATATCAGTTGAAATCCGGCAGGTACGGAACTTTCACTGAATTGCCTGCGTTCACAACTTCAGACATCCCCGCATTATTAAAGTACAGAAATGAAACATTGGTAATAACTAATTTTCCTCATAATGGAATCTCGTCCTACTGGAATCCTGATTGTAAACTTGGGATGTATGTTTTATGGACCATTGAATCAATAAGAGCAGTAGAAATAAAAAGTGAATATTTAATCGGTCGGTTCCCTTCACAGAATCCGATTCTGGCCTTGAAATCATCAACTGATCTTAAATTGGTAATTGATGATAAATCACATAAAGATGCTGCAGACGCATACTATGACTGGTGGAATTCAATTAACATATTCAAAGATAAAATGAAAATCGATCCATTAAAAGACACTCCTTACCGGTGGCATTAAACCAGCGTTGGAAGTAATGGATTCAGAATTTGCCTGCTCAGGCTTAACCCGTATCCTGAAACCAATGTCCCGATAAATCCTTCTGATTATACTGAAAAACTTAATATCTCGAAACAATAGAGCTTAGTTCAGGACTGAAACTTTTTCATCTCCGGTTTGTTTATACTTATAATGATTTATAGGAAAGATTCTATTCCTATTGATAAAAATCAACATCCTAAATAATCAGTTATGGACAGAAAACAATTTCTTCAAAATAGCCTGATACTTGGAGGAGCGGCTATGCTTCCTGTAAATTCAGTCTTTGCAGCAGGTGTTAGTGAAAACGGAATAGATAAACTGGTAGATAAAGATGGCAATTTCATTCAGCAGGCTCTTCCATATTCAGAGGATTTTCTTGAGCCCAAGATGGATGCAGAGACAATGAAACTTCATTACACATTTCATCATGGAGGAGCTGTAAAAGCAGCTAATAGTGATCTGAGAAAAATCAGAGAGGCATTAGATAGTAACAGCCTTGAAACAGTAGACTTCTGGACAAAAAAGCTTGCTTTTCATTTCTCATCTCACGTTTTACATTCAATCTATTGGACAAATCTTACTAACAAACTAAACTCACCATCAGGTGAATTGCAAAAAAGAATTGAGAAAAACTTTGGGAGTTATGATAACCTTAAGACTTATATCGAAGCAACCTCAAAAAATATTGATGGAAATGGATGGGGAATACTTGGTTATCAGCCTTACGCAGACAGTCTGACAATATTACAGTGTGAGAATCATGAAAAGCTTACTCAATGGGGAGTGATTCCGATACTAGTAATTGACGTGTGGGAACATGCTTACTACCTGAAATATAAAAATAAACGGGCTGACTTTGTGGATGCCATTTTTGACCTTATAAACTGGGACAATGTTGCTCAAAGACTCGATATTGCTTTGAGATTGACAAAATAAATATTTCCAGCTTAAATTATCTTCAATAATTATTAATTTTCTTATTGAGATACTAATCAAAGATCCGGAAAAAATCTTAATTAAGTTGAGAAGGACTAATTTGTCAGTTTGTTAAGCGTATTGGTAATTACAGAACCAATTACCCGATCGTACCGGTCGTGTGGATTCCGGTAGTAAATCAGAACAATATAATCGTTTTCGGTTTCATAATGGCTTCCCTCAGATATAGTTGCAGTTCCGTCAGTTGAGCCATCTTTTAGAAATACATACTCGTAGTTGTACCAGCCCTGTTTTAATAACATTGTGCATTCATATTCTTTCCTTTCAGAATTGTAGATCATCTGATTGTTTTTGTCAAATGACCAGTTATTCAGATTGCCAGAGACGTACAAATTTCCTCCTTTAATATTCTCATGGTACGGAAGGGTAAAATACACATTAACGTAGTCGGCATCAATATCAGGCTTTTTGCCTTCCTGAAAAGCAATGAAGTATTTGCCGTTAAAATCCTGCCAGTAAAAATATGGTTTAGATTCCCTGTCTTCTGAAGGAGCAAGTGCAACATTATAATTTGGACTTATAAAGTCCACTCTCTTAACATATTCAGTAAGGTATCTTATACTTTTAATGTCGAAATACCTGTACTCATTTCCTCCCTTAAAAATATTCTTATCGGATAATGAATTGTATTTAAGCTCATTATCTCCAAAGAAATCAGGGTTAAGGTTTTTTTTGGCATTGTCCCATCTTCCATTCTGCAGGATAAAGGCATATACATTCCTGAAAGGATCTGCTATACTAAGTCCCGAATAATTTGCTGTAAAATCAACCTGCTGATGAGTATTATTATCTTTTGTCATTAGTGGCCGGTGAGCTGCTATATCAAATTTAAGTGCATCTTCGGTTATTATAAATCGTTGGGTTATAGCCGGTTCTTCCGGCTTCTCTACCGGATAGATGAGCAGGATATAATTGCCTGAGAGTTTAATGTTAACCCTGTCATTCGGGAAACTTAGTTTGTAATGGATATATCCGACAGTAGTATTGAAGGAGTTCTGATAGTCTTCAATAGGATTTTCAGCATATCCATCGAGATAATCAGTTGGAAAAATATCAGATTTTTTCCAGTCTTTATCGCAGTGTACAAATGTGTAATAGTATGTTTCAGCATGATCACCAAGCAGATCGAAATGAAGAATTAACTTATCACTGTTGTTTAATTTTATAATCGGATATGACAGATTCCAACCTTCTTTATAAAGCTGAACGGTTTTTATTTTCTCATTAAAAGTATGATTCGAATAAAAAATTGAATCGGGATAGTTCTTTTGCCCATGACCCGAAAGAAAACTAAATAAAAAGAAGCTGAATAGTAATACTCTCATATAGATATAGTCAGTACTTAATAAACTTCAAAAATAGTGATTTGTTGTTTACTTTTCTTGTAAGTTAATCTATTAATCAGGTATACTGATCAATTGTTTTCTTTGTGTTCCTTAGTGTATTACTCG
>JANXXP010000017.1 GCA_025350595.1 Bacteroidota bacterium | reverse complement strand
CCATACCGGGTGGTAGTGACACCGTTTTTAACCATCCCGAGGTTAATTGTCCTGTTAGACCCGTTAACAGAAATATTGCCACACAGAATAATAAATATATCACGGGTGTTAAGAGGAAGATATTTAAACTGGTTATTGTTTATTAGCCAGCTGACAGTGATCGATGAGGTATTTACCCAGTTGGCTTTATACCATGTATTAGCAGTAGTCAACGTAGTTGTTAAGGCGTTATTGACAACATTTATTTTACACTTGGGATTTTTACTTTCTATTCCTGCATTGTTCTCAATATCCATATTGACATCCCTGCCATCTGTCCTTGAATAATCGAACCCAGCCACAAATGCCCCAGTATTGTTCCATGCATTATTTGTAAAAAACATTGAGGAAGGTGTTAAAAATGTTGCAGGTACATAATTAAGTCCTACCTGTGCCCCGGACGAACAATAGAACCCGCAATTCTGGATTGAGATTGTAGCATTTGTACCTGAAATAAGGTTAATCCCGTTTCCGCAATTTGTAAAATCTGTCTCAGCGGTTTTGAAAGAAGCGCCTGATGCGATGCCTGCGGCAACTTCAATTCCCGAGTTGACATCATTATCAAAATCAGTTTCAAAAATCCAGGTCTCACAGTTGTTTGTGATACTTACACCTTTGTTAAACCCCGTAAAACTGCAATCCTTAATTTCATAATATGTTCCCGCACCGGTTAACCGTATGGCATCGTGTCCGCCTGTTGATCCATAAGTACTTTCAAATGCCAGCATTTTAAAGTAACACTCACTGGCACATGAAAACAGACCTCCGGTGAAACCTCTGGCCGGGGTAATAGTTGTCACTCCGTATGATAAACCGGCAAAAGTCACCGGGTAGGGCAGAGATATACTCTGCGTTCCGGTAAGTGTAAAATCCTCTCCGCCAAGCATTACATAAGAAGGCTTGGTCATATGCATGTTCAGAAAAGCAATGATTTCCGGGATTGTCTGCCAGCTGCTTGTTTCCGATACATAATAGACATCGTCAGAATTGTTTATTTTGTTTTTAATTATCCAGTTCCCCCCATTTGCAATGAAATTGAATCCCATCCATCGGGTAATTTTATCATCGGTTGCTCCTTCTATGGTAGCACTTCCATTAGGTAACACAGTTACCAGATCAGTAGAAATTCCCACATTATTAATGCTGATGGATAAGCCGTTATCATCACTTGTAATTGCAGGAAGCGTCAGGGTAATATTGTTGCTTGCAACTATGTATGTTTCTGTTTTTAAGATGGTTGCATTAGAAGTTTTGGCTACCAGGTTTACACCTCCGGCACCAGTTGAAAATTGTCTCCACCTGGTTCCGTCCCAGGTATAATATCCATTGGAAACCGTTCCACCGCTGCTGTAGACGAGCATACCCGGTGGTACTGGCGCTGTCAGTGGTGAAGCTGAAGTTAAACTATTAATTACAACCCTGGGAGGAAGAAATCCTTTGTTATTACTTTCAAGCTCAAGAAGACTGTTGGGATCCATCGTAAGGACGGATCCGTCGGTTATTTTAACCTGTGCCCCAGTTGAGGCAGATCTTAAAATTAAAGATACTGAAAACAAAAAAAGAAATATTCTTTTTGAACTCATATATTCTCCGTTATGACCTTAAATAATTTATTGACTCTCCGATTGCAGATAACAATCACAAAATTACAGCTATAAGATTATTTCTGTTGTAGGTGTAATTCTGAATATCTTGTAGATGAATTACTGACCTGACGGAGTAAATGAAAAGAATATAATGTACTAGTGTTATGTTAACTCAATTTTGACGGAGTTTTTATAGTTGGCAGTTGGCAAAAAACAGTTGGCAAATATTTAGTTTGTTATTTTAAAGCAACCCGAATATGATGTTCACAAGCTAGTGTAGAGAAATTAAATTGCCAATTGCATATTGCCAATTGCTTTTTAATGGTTAACGACATAATAGATTTTACTTAACACTAGGAGGTATTTTGCGGGTAAAGAAATATTGGGATATCAAAACAGTTTAGAAGGATTATATAAAGGTATAAATGATATCTGCCGGTTCAAGGGTAATGGCAAAGAGTCTGCAACTTGTATTAAATCATTTTAATAGTATCCGGCGGAGCAAAGTTTGTAACATAATTGCAACAAATACTTAATTCTTTTGAAACATAGTTGTAATAAAGAACAGAGACATTTGTGCAGAAATGAAAAAGTTAAATTTAAT
>JANXXP010000370.1 GCA_025350595.1 Bacteroidota bacterium | reverse complement strand
TATAAATAACACAACCTATATTATGACAAATAACTGCTTTCAGATATTATAAAAAAAGACTGTCTCAATTGAGACAGTCCTTTCAACTAACTAACCACCCTTATTAAAATGAAAATTATAGTATTATTACATTATCAATTTTATATCACCCGGTCCTGAAGTTGAAGCCTCTCCCCGGGCACCGTTGCTGATTCTTACTGATTCTTCAATATTATAACAGAAAATCATTCCATCGCCGACCTCTCCCGTAAATGCGGATTTCTCGATGCATTCGATAGTTTTTTCCACATTAATATCACGAAGTACGATTGAAATAAAAACCCTCCTTATAAACTGTGTGTCGACAGTTCCACGATAACCATGTAACCTACGTAAGTCCTCATTTCCTATTCCTGATGCATCCCAGTAAGAAAAGAAGTCGATACCCAGCTCCTTTAGCTTAGCTTTAACGTCTTCGAATTTAGACGTTCTGATAATAGCTTCGATCTTTTTCATATCATCTGATTTTTAATTAACTTATTTTATTTGCAAATATATTCTAATCGTGGTAAGCTTCTGCACCATGTTCCCAAACATCAAGGCCACCTGTTCCTGTTTCACCTTCTGCTTCAACACGAAGTTTATAGGGGTATGGCAGCTTACTTACAGCTAACATCAGAAGCAATGAGATACCTAATGTAACAGCGGTAATTGTGAAACTTCCGATTGCCTGGGCTTTAAGAACACTCCATCCTCCACCATAGAATAGACCAGTTACAGGAGCAGAATTATCAGCGCCCAATGGGCCGGTAGAACCATATTGACCACTGGCAAATAATCCAAGCGACAAGGTTCCCCATATCCCATTGAAGCCATGTACAGAAACCGCACCAACCGGATCATCAATACGAAGATACTCCATAAAGTAAACACCCGCGAAAACTATGATTCCTGAGATACCTCCAAGAATTATCGATCCAAAAGGAGATACCCAATAGCATGGACAAGTAATGGCTACAAGACCAGCTAGCATACCGTTAATAGCAAACCCTGTATCAAATTTCCCTCTGAAAGGGCCATACCATAGGGCACAAAACATTGCAGCCAATGATCCGGCACAGGCAGCCAGTGTAGTATTTGCAGCTATTCTGCCTATTCCCTGAAAGTCCATAGCAGAAAGTGTACTCCCCGGGTTAAACCCATACCAGCCAAACCATAGCAAAAAGGCGCCAACAGTAGCTAATGGCAAACTATGAGCTGCCGGTAAACCACCTTGTGCTCTGTTGTCACGTAAAAATATACGTCCGATCCGGGGTCCCAGTACAATTGCTCCAGCCAGGGAAACCATACCTCCTATTGTATGCACTACAGTAGATCCGGCAAAGTCGCGAAATCCCTGACCTAATGAAGGTAAAAAGTGTCCCGGAGTACCCATTGTTGCCAGGAAACCATCGGGGCCCCAAGCCCAATGACCAATAATAGGATAGATGAAAGCTGTAACGCCTATACTATAGATAATATCACCCCGGAAACTGGTACGGCCAATCATAGCACCTGATGTAATCGTAGAAGCTGTATCAGCAAATGCAAACTGAAAGATCCAATGAGCCAGGATTGCGACACCTGTTGCTCCATAGGTGTCCGGAACACCCTGTAAGAAAAACCAGTGTTGCCCAATAAAACCATTCCCTTCACTAAACATGAAAGCGTAACCAATAGCCCAGAAAGAAAGACCGCAAATAGCTGTATCTAAGATACACTCCACTAATATGTTTACTGTCTCACGCTTTCTTGCGAAACCAGCTTCCAGCATTACGAAACCAGCCTGCATACCAAATACTAAAAACGCCGCGACAAGCGTCCAGACAGTGTTTATAGTATTGATTACAGATGTCTCATGGGCAGTATACGTGTCAACATCCGCTGCCATAGCAGTTGTACTGCCAAGTAAACCCGGCAGTAACATCATTGCTGATAGCACGGCAAATAATCCTATCATTTTCCCGGCCAGAATTGTAATTCCAAATTTCCAGTCCTTTGGTTTTGACAAGTTTCCCCTTATTCGGTCAAAATACCGGCCTCGTGCGTTGTTAATTGTTATTAAATTCATTTCTATATATTTTAAGTTTTGAAATACTTATGTTTATTATTAAAAATTGATATCAAGTTGTGTGGTAAAAGTATTGGCGTTCTGGTTGTTGGTATTATAATATGCATTTTTATTATTATAAATATCGTAGCCAAAAATCACAGAAATATTTTTAGAGAACGCCCATGAAGCGCCAAAATTTAAGGCTCCTATATAGCTTTTACCTCCCTGATAATCGACAGCCAGCCAGAGTTTATCAGAAATTTCTGTCATTGTCCTATCCCACGACAATAAAATGCCACTATTAGCTTTCTTTAGATTCTCATCTACAAGAATCTTATCATTTCCACTATAATAACCAACTGATAGTCTGCCAAGAACGGGTATTGTTTTTGCAATTTCCGCGTAT
Source organism: Bacteroidota bacterium (assembly GCA_025350595.1). Taxonomy (GTDB): domain Bacteria; phylum Bacteroidota; class Bacteroidia; order Bacteroidales; family VadinHA17; genus LD21. The sequence continues at coordinate 2,491 of JANXXP010000370.1, read as the reverse complement.
AAAATATTATAATTTGTAAGATTCTTTTTTAAACCAAAGTTAAATGCCCCAAGAGCAATAGCCGGTGAGTTTTTAAATAATGCGTCTTCAGGCAACCCAATTTTTGCGTTAAAATAAATTGGGTGGTCATCATATATATTATCGCCCATTGACAAATAATCCACACCAATCTCTCCCTGGAATTTTTCGAAAGGCAGCAGACCCGTTGTTAAACCAATATCGTACATCCCGGCTCCTCGGATTCCATTTATCTTAGATGTCCTTATGAAATTATCGATACCTAAATGCATTGTTTTCCACTTCTGAAAATCTGTGGAAGGAATCAATATCTGTGTTGAAGGAGTTGAATACGAATATTCACAATTTAAGAAACATGCAACTACAATAATTATGTAAAATTTCTTCATAATTAAGTAGTTAAAATCAATTTCAAATTTTGTCGTTCTGACAATTGCTTCAATTTTTTTCATAAATTTTAGTTTTTAGTTATAATTCGTAATCCTATTTAATTCAAAGTGTAAAAAAGATACATTGTTGTATAGTATTATATCTATTAGGCTATCAGGCCAAATACATGCCAGATTCTAATAAAATAATGTGGAAGGATAAATTGAATGTCCATAACCCATTCAAGGACAATCATTACGGATATGATAAAAAAATATGACGCTTTTTTTAGAATAATAAAAAGGCTACATACTGGTAAGAATCAACAAAAAATCCTTCATAATTGTAGGATTTTCTATGACAGTGTGAAAGAGATTACGTATATTATTGTTTTATAAACAATTATGGATTATTGACTTGCTGTTCGCTTGTATTTTTTGAATATTAACGGGTCTATCTGGTACTTTTTAATCCTTAGTCCCATCATACGTTCAGTAAGTTTTAGTTGTTCCGCAGCTTTTGAAATGTTCCCTTTCGAAATGTTTAGAGCATCTATGAGCATTTGCTTTTCCACGTTTTCAAGGATAGCTTCGAGACTACCGTCTACGCGGGAATGAGTCGAGGCAGCGCTCTGAAGTGTAGGCGGCAGATTATGTGAACGGATAACCCTATCGGTACTTAGAATGCTGGCACGTTCGATGCAGTTTTCCAATTCCCTGATATTGCCAGGCCAGTGATATGTCATTAGCAGGTCAATGGCTGTCGAACTGATACGTTTGATCTCCAAACCATGTATTTTGTTATATTTTTCTATAAAATGATTCACCAGCAAAGGAATATCTGCCCGTCGTTCCCTCAATGGCGGTATGAACAGTGGAAAGACATTTAACCGGTAATACAAATCTTCCCGGAACTCGTTCTTAATCATCAATTCTTCCAGATCACGGTTTGTTGCAGTTATGATCCGGACATCAGCCTTTATAGTTTCTGTTCCACCAAGCCGTTGAAATTCCTTTTCCTGCAAAATTCTTAAAATTTTCACTTGCAGATTTATAGAAAGATCGCCGATCTCATCCAGAAAAATGGTGCTTTTTTCAGCTAATTCAAAACGGCCTTTGTGCAATTTATCCGCACCTGTAAATGCTCCTTTTTCATAACCAAATAACTCACTTTCGATAAGCATTTCAGGTATAGCCGCGCAGTTAATCTTGATCATCTCCATTTTACTTCGGGGACTTTGATCATGGATAGCTTTGGCAACAAGTTCTTTCCCGACACCACTTTCTCCCCGGATCAGGATCGTTGTATTAGTAATTGCCACTTTAGAAATCAGATCATATACCTCTTGCATCTTACCTGATTCGCCCACAAGTGAAGTTATACGGTCATTATAACTGTAAAGTCCCTGTTCCCTCAGATTCTGGTAATGCAGTTTTTCAAGCTCTTCAACTTTATCCTGGCGCGATCGTACCAGCCTGGCAAACATAGCAGCCATTATGGTAAGCAACTGCATTTCATTCTGAAAAGAACGGTTGGAATAATATTTAAGTTTTACACTAAGAGTACCAATTGTTTCGTTTTTTGCCCTGATCGGAACGCAGATGAAAGAATCTTCATCCTCTGATTTACTTGTCGATTTTGTTTTATTCAGATAGCGTGGCTCATCATATATATGGGGGATTATTACAGGTTTCCCGGTTTTAACAACTTCCCCGATAATTCCTTCTCCAATTTTATATTCTCCTCTTTCTTTTTGTTCTTTGGTCAATCCATAAGCTACTTCAATACAAATTTTAGATGAGTTACGATTTAGTACTGTCATAAAGGCCTGTACGATGCCGAATTTTTTAGCCATTTCCTCCATTACCTGGCTTATAGCTTCCTCCAGATCAGAACTTTTCGCAACAACTTCACTGATCTGAAAGAGAAGAGATAAATTATCTGAGTGATCTATCATAAATTATTAGTAAGAAATTGTTGTTCAATATGCACCATTCAAAGTTATTAATAAATCGCAATTACCATACTTAAGTTCGTGTTTGACTATTTGCATTTTTTTTCATTACTTTCGGGGCGACAAAGCGGCCAGAATGAAAAAATGGAT
>JANXXP010000362.1 GCA_025350595.1 Bacteroidota bacterium | reverse complement strand
AATAAATATCCTTTATCTCTAAATGACTTCGGGAATACAAGTTCTGCAAGTATTCCTCTTACAATAGCGACAATTAGAAATTCATTAGAATCAAAGTCAAAAAAAGTAATTCTTGCAGGTTTTGGTGTAGGATTATCATGGGGAACAATTTTGATAGATTTAGATAATTGTGAAGTTTTACCCATAAAGTATATCTGATTATGGAAAAAAGTTTTCAAAATCCATTCTCTCTGGATGGGAAAAAAATATTAATTACAGGAGCCTCATCAGGTTTAGGCAGGCAGTGCGCCATTAGATGCAGTCTCTCTGGCGCATGTGTTATAATTACTGGTAGAGATAAGGAGAGATTGATGGAAACATATGATGCTTTGCTTCCTGGCAATCATCGATTATATGAAACTGAACTGTCTGATTTTGATTCTTATGAAACTTCTTTAAAAGATGTGCTAAAGGATTATGGAAAAATAGATGGCTTTGTACACTCTGCAGGAGTTGAAATGACTTTGCCTATTAATATGATGAAACCAATTCATTATCAATCTCTTTTTAATATAAATGTTGTGTCAGGCTTTGAGTTAAGCAGGATACTTGTTAAGAGAAAATATTTATCAGAGAAAGCATCATTAGTTTTTATTGCTTCAGTAATGGGAATCTTAGGGCAACCCGGGAAAATTGGTTATTGTAGTACAAAGGGGGCTCTTGTATCTGGAGTAAAAGCAATGGCTCTTGAACTTATTCCGTTCGGGATAAGAGTTAACTCTATCTTACCTGCTGTATGCAGAACCAGGATGACTGAAGAATTGCTTAGCAGTCTTACTGATGAGGCACATTCAAAAATACTTAATTCTCATCCTATGGGACTTGGTGAACCGGATGATGTAGCTTTGGCAGCAGTATATTTATTGTCAGATGCTTCACGTTGGGTTACTGGTACTAGTTTGGTAGTCGATGGAGGTTATAGCGCTTTATAGTACCAGAAACACAAATTCATGCAATATCACTTTCTTCCTTTCTTCTTTAAATGATTGTCATTAAGAGTGAAGTGAGGATTTAAGCCTTTTTAGTCAGTTGGTTGTGGTATATATTTTAAATAAGTTTTTACATTTGTGCATACAATTTAATATATGAAACAAAAAATCTGGCTCTCATCACCACACATGAGTGGGGGAGAGATGAAATATGTAGAAGAGGCCTTTTCTACAAACTGGATAGCTCCCTTAGGTCCAAATGTCGATAAGCTGGAAAAACAACTGGCTGACTATTTATCTGTCAAAAGTTGTGCTGCTCTTTCATCTGGTACTGCTGCAATACATTTAGCTTTAATAGTATTGGGAGTTAAAGCAGGGGATGAAGTCCTTTGTTCGTCATTCACCTTTGCTGCATCGGCAAATCCGGTTGTATATCTTGGCGCTACACCTGTTTTTATTGACAGTGAATCTGAGACATGGAATATGGATCCGGTTCTGCTTGAAGAAGCAATTAAGGACCGAATTAAGATCGGGAGAAAACCAAAAGCTATAATAGTAGTACATCTCTATGGAATGCCTGCGAAAATTTTTGAAATCGTTGAAATAGCATCAAAATATAAAATCCCTATTATAGAAGACGCTGCTGAAGCAATTGGAAGTGAATATGATAATAAGAAATGTGGATCATTTGGTGATATAAGTATATTATCCTTCAATGGGAATAAAATTATAACTACAGCAGGTGGAGGGGCAATTGTCTCAAATAATAAGGAATATATTGATAATGCAAGGTTTCTATCAACTCAGGCTGCCGACAAAGCGGTTCATTATCAGCATTCCCAGATAGGTTATAATTACAGGATGAGTAATATTCTTGCCGGCATTGGACTTGGACAGCTTGAAGTATTGGATTCAAGGGTTGAAAGCCGGAGGAAAATATATACTAGATATGTTGATGCTTTTTCGAAAATAGAAGGTATTAAATTTCACAAAGAGCCTTCTGGAAAATACAAATCTAACAGATGGCTCACCACAATTGTAATTGATCCTGATCTTACCGGAGGATTAACCAGGGAAGATATAAGACTGGAACTTGAGAAGGAAAATATTGAATCGAGGCCACTTTGGAAGCCTTTGCATATTCAACCTGTCTTTTTATCCTGTCCCTCATATACAAATGATGTTTCATATAATCTTTTTGTAAGTGGATTATGCCTTCCTTCCGGAAGCAATTTATCTGATGATGATTTGAATAGAATCATTGACTGTATATTTTCTCTCTTGAAAAGGTAGATGTTTTTACTGTTCATTTTGACTTAAAAATCAGGTTACAACTTTTAAAAAGTTTTACCTGATTTTCTGTTAAAAAATATTCATGAATGGCACATTTGATAAATCTGACAACATTTACTGATCATCGTGGTAACCTGACTGTAATTGAAAAGATAATTCCATTTTCAATTAAAAGAGTTTTTTATATATATGGCGTTGACAATTCTGCCAGAGGTTATCACAGACATAAGAAAACTATTCAGGCAGCAGTAGTTCTTCAGGGAAAATGCAGAATTATGAGTCAGAAAGGAACTGAATTTCCAGTCGAGGAATTTAATCTTGATTTCCCATCTAAATGTCTGATAATCAATCCGGAAGATTACCATTGGATGGACAACTTTTCTAAAGACTGTATATTAATGGTCTTTGCCTCAGAGTATTTTGATGCAGGTGATTATATTTATGAACCCTATGGATAAGGAAATATTGTACGAGAATCTTAATAAATCAAATCTTGAGTTTATTGAAGAGTATAAAAAAGAATTCTCAAATATTTTGGATTCAGGTTGGTTCATTCTCGGATCTAATGTTAATAAATTCGAAGAAGAATTTTCGAGCTATTGCAATTCAAGATACTGTGTCGGATTAGCATCAGGATTAGATGCTTTATCAATTGCTTTGCAAAATTTTAGTTTTGATCATGGCGGTGAGGTAATAGTTCCATCGAATACTTATATAGCTACGATACTTTCTATTATAAATAATGGATTAAAACCAGTGCTTGTTGAGCCTGATATTCATACTTATAATATTGATCCAATTAGAATTGAGGAAAAGATAACCAGCAAGACTAAGGCAATTATGGTTGTGCACTTATATGGCAAGTGCTGCGAAATGGATAGGATTATGGAAATTGCCAGAGCGAAAAAGCTTATTGTTATTGAAGACTGCGCCCAGGCTCATGGCGCTTCTTTTGAAGGAAGAACCGCAGGCACATTTGGAGATTTTGGAGCGTATAGTTTTTATCCAACTAAAAATCTTGGAGCTTTAGGTGATGCCGGCGCTCTAATAACCAATTCTGAAGAGAATTATCTCCAAACAAAGATATTGCGTAACTATGGAAGCAGGGTTAAATACCATAATGAACTGATCGGAGTTAATTCAAGGTTAGATGAAATTCAAGCCGCTTTTCTCAGAGTAAAACTGCGTAATATTGAAAAAATTACTTTACATAAGAGAAGTCTTGCAAAAATCTATTTTGAAAATCTGAGCGACTTTTATATTAAGCCTGTTCAGGATGATCGGTTTTATGATGTATTTCATATATATAATGTCAGAACTCATTTAAGAGATAAGCTAAAAGCATTTCTTTTGGAAAATAAAATTCATACAGAAATGCATTATCCGATTCCTCCGAATGAGCAACAGGCGATGAAAGGAATCCTTGATAACCAGATGACACCTTTATCAAAGGAAATTCATGGAACTACATTAAGTTTACCAATATCTTATGGAAATACAGCTGAAGAAATATATAGGGTTTGTGAAATTATGAACAAATTTGCTTCGGGAAATTAACTGTCAATCTTAATAATTCATATCTCATTTATGAGTAATAAAAAATTCATTTGCACCTATTTTGACAGCAATTTTTTGCCACGCGGATTGGCTCTTTATTACTCTATTAAAAAATTTCATTCTGATTTTGATTTTTTTGTCCTGACTTTTGATGATTTTGCATATGATTATCTTAATAACCTGAATGAGGAAAATATAAAACTTATTTCATATCGGGAATACAATGACTATTTTCAGACATCAGCTGAAAAGTTTGCAGATAAAAAACAATATTTCTTCTCAGCTACTCCTAACTTATGTGTGTATCTTGTCGATAATTTTAAAAATATTGATATACTTCTTTATCTTGACGCAGATGTATATCTCTTTAATACCCTTGACTCGCTTTATAGTGAGTTTGGAAGCTCCTCAATAGGATTTTGTTCTCATAGATATCATCGAGTATTTAATTACTTTGTTAATCATTATGGCAAATTCAATGTTGGTGTTAACCTTTTCAGAAATTCAGAATCAGGTATTAAATGCTTGAGAGAATGGAAAGAGGAGTGTGATAGCTGGTACCCAGGAAAACCAGGATATCCTTTAAACTTCTTTTCTGATCAGATTTTTTTGGATACATGGGTTGGGAGATACGAAGGAATAAAGATTATTGAGAACATAGGGGTTAATGTATGTTATTGGAACGCTGCTAACTATAAATTCAGTAAATTTAATGATACTTATTTTGTTAATGATGTACCTCTGATAATCTATCATTTCTCTTCATTAAGAAAAGAGTCTGAAAATGTATGGAATACAAATTCTGTATTTGGGATTGTCTCTGTAAAAAAAGTGCTAAAGGAAATTTATATAAATTATATTAACCATATTGAATCATTTGATCTTAGCAACAGAAAATGGGAAAAGATAAATCATGATGACAGCTTAAAAAAGAGAATTTTTCACAAATTATTTGGACTTTTTATAAATGAGAAGGTTGTATTTTGAAATTCTAGAAATAATCATCAAATTTTGTTGAATATTTTGATGCCCGCATAATCTAACTTAATAATGACCAGATGTATAAGGATAAAATATTGTTAATAACCGGCGGGACCGGCTCTTTTGGAAATGCAGTTTTGAAGAGATTCTTTAGCAGTGAAATAAAAGAGATCAGGATTTTTTCGCGTGATGAAAAGAAGCAGGATGATATGCGTCGCTATTATAATAATTCCAAAATCAAATATTATATAGGAGATGTGCGTGACTATAACAGCGTCAATAGCGCTATGGTGGGAGTAGACTTTGTTTTTCATGCAGCTGCACTTAAACAGGTTCCATCCTGTGAGTTCTATCCAAGTCAGGCGGTACGAACAAATGTGCTTGGAAGTGAAAATGTTGCTAATGCTGCTATATATAATAAAGTAAAAAGATTTATTTCTCTTAGCACTGATAAAGCTGTATATCCGGTAAATGCAATGGGCATCTCTAAAGCAATGATGGAGAAAATTATTATTGCCTCGAGCCGGATATCATCTGAAACGACTTTTTGTTGTACCAGATATGGTAATGTTATGGCATCACGGGGATCTGTGATACCTTTGTTCATAAAACAGGCTAAAGAGAATAAGACTCTTACTGTAACTGATCCGGCAATGACAAGGTATCTGATGTCGCTGGATCAATCAGTGGATCTTGTCCTTTTCGCTTTTGAGCATGGAAATCCC
>JANXXP010000358.1 GCA_025350595.1 Bacteroidota bacterium | reverse complement strand
CCGGTGTACTCTTCTCAGCATTTGAAACCCATGAACCAGCAAAGTTAGCTTTCCCAGCCTGTGCATTGATCATAACAGGTGCAATAAGAGCCAGAATGACTGTTAATGATAAAAACCTTTTCAAATTTTTCATATTTCTCTAAGTTTTAAGTGAGTTAATTTAGTATTAGACAACCTATCAAAGATATTTATTCCAGTGAATAAAAAAAATGTTACTAAGCATGGTATATGTGTGTATAAAATATTGACTCATATAATTAAATAATGTAAATTTGATAGGCTATTCAATTTAACGAAATAAAAACCATATACTATGAAAAAACTTTTATCAGTACTCTTCCTTCAGTCAGTGGTTATCCTATCATTATTCTCTCAAACCGTTTCAGATTACAGCTATAAACTCGATAACGGGATCAATGTTAAAATGGACCACTGTTGGAACCAGGTGTGGGTGCAACAGACCTATGCGCCAATAAATACAGCCGATAAAACCCCGGCGTTATCAGTAAATATAACTTCACTTGGCGACATTAAATCAAGTTCCTCTTTCAAACTCCTCTCGGCAGGGAAAGAAGTAAGGATGCAGGATGCTGGCGCCGGAACTTATGATCTCAGGCTTTCATTCAAGCTTTCAGGAAAGCCAGGGATATTGAGCTTTGTTGCCAACAACATAATAATTAAGCCTAAAACAAAAACAGCCGTGTCGATAACACTATATGATTATCAAATACTTATCGATGAAATCCCGACACCAAGTAATGGTCTTACAAATTACGAATCGCTGATTTACAGGAGCAGAAATAACACCAATCAGGACCTCTACTTCGGAGTCCCGTCATTTTATGCAAAAGGAAAACATGACCAGGTAATTGCTCCTTCGGAAGTGGGAAGCAATACCAAGGGTAAAATAAAATCAGGAACTTATGATGTTCTTATTACAATCGGAATATCAGGACAAGCACAAAAAGTCTGGCTTGAGAATTTTATAATGAAACCGGATGTCAAATACAAATTTGCAGTAAACCTTAATGCAGGCGGTATAACTTATACAGGTGGCAGTAAGGATGTAAAAGCTATTCATTTATATCCGGCGGGAACGTCGGCTAAGCAAACTGGTACACCAGCCCCGGTAAAGAATCTTGAAATAATTAAATATGATAATCCAGCTTTGTTAAACTGTTGCTCTCCTGGAACCTATGATGTCCTTCTAAGCTATAAAAACGGGACTAAGTATGAATGGAAGAAAAACATAGCTGTAACAACGGGAACGAAAGCAGAAGTAAAGTAAGAAAAATTCAGGCTTATGTCATACGGTGTACGACAGACACAGCAAAGTATAGTCTCTTAGCCTTTTTCTGCCATCGTACCGTTGAGCCCTGAGCCGTTGAGCCATTATTTATACCTCAATGCCTCAGAAGGATTATATCCAGCCGCTTTCAGAGCCTGATATATTATTGATAGCCATCCTATTGAAAGTCCCAACAGACTGGCAATTACATAAATTAATGGATTTACTACAATCTTTTCTGCGAAGCCTTCAAGCCACATTTTTGTACCAAACCAGGCAATAGGATACGCCACAACCGATGAAATAAGGATAAGAATTATAACCTCTTTTGACAATAAAGTTACAACTGAGGCGCCTGAGGCACCATAGGTTTTCCTGATACCAACTTCCCGCGTTCTGACTGTAGTCATATATGTAATAAGTCCTATCAATCCAAGACATGCAATAAATATAGCAAGTATTGCAAATAGGATGAAGATCCTTCCGGTTTTAAACTCTGTTTCATAGAGCCTGTTAAAATCATCTGCAAAAAACGAATATTGGAATGGCTGTCTGTTAGAATAGTCTTTCCATACAGTTTCAATGGATAGTATTGTGGCTTGCATATTCTTTCCATTAAGTCTAATGCAAAGATAACCTTCATAATTGCCCTTCATTAGGGTAAAACACACAGGGGATATTTTTTCATGTAAGGAGGCTATATTAAAGTCTTTCATGATACCAACTATTCTGAGTTTTTCAAATTTGCCAGGTTCGTCTGGACGCAGGATATACTTATCCAGAGGGTCTGTGAGTCCCAGAGATTTAACTGCCGCCTCATTAATCATAATTGCCAGAGTATCCGTTCCATATTCTCTGGACATATATCTCCCCGACGCCAGTTTTATCCCCATCGTTTCTGCAAAACCAAAACTAACTCTGCCCTGATTAATAAGAAAGGTTGCTTTCGTCGGATCATTATCAAGAAAAAATGCGTTGTTATTGAAACTGGTTCCGGGAATAGAAGTCGAATTAGCTATTCTTTCAACACCAGGGATCTGAAGGATACGTTCCTTGAAAGATTCAAGTTTCCTGCCCAGAGCATCGGGCCTTCTGATAACAAGCAGATTATCTTTTTCGAGGCCCATATCTGACGACGTCATATAGTTCAGCTGACTATAAACAACAAAGGCACCTATTATTATCACAATGGAAACTGTAAACTGGAAGACAACCAGAATACCTCTGAGTGTTTTGGAGATTGAGCCAGGGCTAAGAGTTCCTTTTAAAACCTCAACCGGATTAAACGATGCCAGCACAAATGCAGGGTACGATCCGGCAAATGTGCCAACCATTATTATGAGAGCCAGTAGTCCGAGTATCCCTTTGTAACCTGAGAAGAGTTTAAGAGAGATCTCTTTGCCTATAAGTTGATTAAAGGCCGGAGTAAGAATCACCATAAGCAAAGAAGCAATAAGTGCTGAAATAGTTACAACAATTAATGACTCTCCAATAAACTGAAATATCAGTCCGGTTTTATCAGATCCCGAAACTTTTCTGATCCCAACTTCTTTAGCTCTGCTGGCAGATTTTGCTGTAGCCAGGTTAACATAATTGATTACTGCAATGACAAGAATGAGAAGTGCAATAATTGAGAAAATGTAAACATTTGATAATGATCCAGATGGTTCAAGCTGATATTGAGGGGCTCCCTTAAGATGAATATCTTTCAGAGGCTCAAGCTCATAGCCGAATTGGTTCCCGGCTTTCTGAAAATCTTCAAGCGTTATTCCAACAAAATTTTTTATTTCTGGTCCGACATATTTTACAACTACTTCAGGAAACTTAGCTTCCATTTGGGCTTTCTTAATACCACTCTTAAGAATAATGTAAGTATAATAATTATGATTCAGCCATTGTGTGCTTTTGGAGTCTCCTAGAGAATTAAGTGACCCAAGCATATCAAATTTGATGTGCGAATTTGCGGGAATATTCTGAACCACACCTGTTACAGTATATAGATTTGTATCAGCTTCAAGACTGACTCTCTTGCCCATAGGATCTTCTTTGCCAAAATATTTATTCGCAAATTTTTCGGTAAGTACAATTGATCTTGGATTTGCAAGGGCAGTTTTGGGGTCGCCATTCATAAGTTTGAAATCAAAAACGCTGAAAAAAGAGGAGTCGGCGAACAGAACTCCATCCTCATTAAATCTTGTTTCTCCATATTTAACGAGCCAAGCTCCTGATCTGTTGATCCTTACAGTATGTTCAATTTCAGGATAGTCAACAAGCAGCGTTTGAGCCATTGGGGCTGCAGTTATAGCCTGGTCGAGAGTTGATCCGGCCATCATCCCTTTTACTCTAATCCTGTAAATGTTTTCATAGTTTTTATGAAACCTGTCATAACTCAACTCATTAAAAACAAACAAAGAAATCAAAAGGAAACTGGTGAGCCCTATTGTAAGTCCTGTTACATTCAGAATAAGATAACCGGTATGTTTTCTCATATTCCGGATTGCATTAATAAAAAAGCTTCTTAACATACTGAGGATCTTAAGTCAGAAATTTATTCTATTTTAACACAAAGACTCTTTAAAATTAATTCTGATGCAGGAAAGCTGACATAACAGAAGTTAATTGTTCAGAGTATAGAATTCATATTTGATGGTCCAGCTGAATTCCTGACCAGGTTCGACTTTAATTTTAATATATGGCTCGGAACAGGCTGTTGTCGGACATGACCAGAATACAAGTTTTTGTAAAGGCTGGTCACAGGTTATTCGTACTCCTGCTCCTGTATTCTGATTTACAATTTTAATATCGTAGTCTTTTGAAATCATGCTAAACCCCTCCAGTCCGCCACAAAAAACGTTTTCACCCGAAGCTAAAGTCCGGAGGAAAGAAATCTGATTTGCTTCTATTTTTGCAATGTCACCTATTCCCCTGCCTTGACCGGTAATGTTAAAAGGGAATGTAAAAAGCAAACCCGGACCAACTGGCTGTTTGTCAATTACAAAAAAATTATGATCATAAACACTCGTTTCAATTGTGCTCTTACCTGTATTTTTTAATGTATGGATGAGAACCATTTCGGGCTTATCTTTTATAAGCTGAATAGTTTTAGTATAATCATAGGAAAAATTCATATAAGTCAGTACATGTCTAAACTGAACCCCATCAGCTTTCTTATCAACACCCCATTTGCCATGGCTTCTAACTACATAATTTCTTGCAAAAGCATAAGCCTTATCATCGGGTTTTGTAATAACACCCACTCCTATTTTTATAAAATTTTCTCCCGGCATTGCCTCTTGAAATCCGAGAGGGGAAAAATCCTCAACCGGTCCCATAATAACATCATGAATTTCCGGACTATACTTACTATACCATTGTCCGAAATATTGATGTTCTTTGTAAGTAAGTGAAGGCATGTTTCCTGACCAGTCGAACCTTGTACCCCTGTAATAGCCATTTACGGTATCAGGGAGGTAGATCAAAGCTTTGAGTATTCCATTGCTGATTTCCGCTTGCGGAATATTCGTTTGAGGAATGTTTACAAAAGAAAGAGTACCTAAAGTCAATACAAAAAATAAATAATAAATGTTCTTCATAGATTTAAGGGATTAAGGTTTTCTGATTGTCACCAAACCTTGCTCAGGAATTCGATTCTGAATTATAAATGATATAAATTTAATTAATCTAAAAGTACAATAAATCATTTAAGTTCAACTTCTGAGTGAATTTTAAATTATATACTAATTAAGCTAAAAAACACTGAGGTATTCGACCAATTATCCGACCTTATTATGTAAATTTGTTAGACTCAGATAAGAAAAAAATCTATTTATATATCCTAAAACCGTTTTACAATGAGTAAAATATCCAGAAGAGAATTCCTCGGAAAAAGTGCAATCGGTATCGGATCGGCTGTTTTGGTATCCCAAATACCTTATAACCTTTATGCTGATGAATTATCTGAGAGAGTTAAAATGCCAGTCGGATTTCAGGTATGGACTGTAAAAGATATGCTTGTCAAGGATTTTCCTGGCACCTTAAAAATGATGGCAGGACTAGGATATCAGTGCGTTGAAATGTGCTCTCCTCCCGGCTATGAATCTTCAGGTTTTGGACCTCTGATAAAACTGAAAGGCAAAGAAATGAAACAAATCATTAATGATGCCGGTCTAACCTTCGAAAGCACTCATTATGGAATGGATGAACTAAGAAATCATCTCGATGAACGTATTCAATTTGCATTGGATTCCGGACAGAAACAGATGATCCTCTCGAGTTTTGGGTTACCTGAAAAAGCAACTATGTCCGATTGGATAAAATCAGCAGATGAACTCAATCAAATGGGAATTAAAACGAAAAAAGCAGGTATTCAATTAGGTTATCATAATCATCATATGGAATTTGCAAAAATTGATGGGAATATAATTTATGATGCTCTTATGAATCAATTTGATCCTGAATTTATAAAAATGCAATTTCAGGTAGCAGTTATAAGTATCGGATATAAAGCTTCGGACTATTTTAAGAAATACCCGGGAAGGTTTATTTCCGCACATCTTGCAGATTGGTCAGAAACTGAAAAGAAATCAGTACCGGTTGGAAAGGGTATTGTTGACTGGAAGGAATTCTTTGCCTCTATAAAAACAGGAGGTGTAAAAAATATTTTTGTGGAAATGGATTTTGAAACTTTCAAGGATAGCGCAACTTACATTCATACTCTTTAATGATCCAATCCATGAATTTCCGTGATATCCGTGGTAAAAAACATGAAATTTAGTTATAAATAATTGGTTATAAATCTATTACCGAATATGACAAAAACGAGAAAAATCAATCGCCGGGAATTCCTGGGATCAGCAGCAACTGCATCCCTGGCATTAACCGTTATACCAAGACGAGTACTTGGAGGACCTGGTTATGTGGCACCAAGCGATAAAATCACTTTGGGGTATATCGGGTGTGGTACCCAGGGTTTAAGAGAGATGGCTGCCCTGATAACAAACCCGGCTCTTCAGATTGTTTCAGTATGCGATCCAAACAAATTCACTACAAACTATGTAGATTGGTCTTCAAACGATGTAAGGAACAGTATCCGCAACGCTTTAGGAGATAAAACATGGGGAGAAACAATAAAAGGGATCCCGGGTGGAAGGGATATCGGACAGGAATTAGTACAGAAATACTACGGAAAATCAGTAGTTTCCGGTACTTACAAAGGATGTACCTCGTACGAGGATTTCCGTGAATTACTTGAAAAAGAGAAGGATATTGATGCGATAAAAATTATGACCCCCGATCATCTGCATACTCCAGTTGCGATGGCTTCAATGAAAAAAGGGAAACATGTTGTCACTCATAAGCCTATTGCGAACAGAATGCATGAAGCAAAACTTACAATTGAAACAGCTAGAAAAAGCGGTCTGAGTACACATCTGCTTGCCTATAGCAAACGACCTGAATATGATTTGATTAAGAATTGGATAAGCTCAGGGGCAATCGGGAAATTAAAGGAGATCCATAACTGGTCGAACAGACCTATGTGGCCTCAATGGCAAGCCAATCCAACTGAAAGACCACCTGTTCCGAAAGACTTTAACTGGGATCTCTGGCTTGGCCCTGTCCCGGACCGTCCGTACCATCCAAATTATACACACGCTGTATTTCGTGGCTGGTACGATTTTGGTGCTGGAAGTATTGCAGATATGGGTCATTATAGTCTGTTTCCGTTATTCATGACTCTGGGAATCACTACTCCTGCAATTAGTGCTGAAGCTTATGGCACAACGACATGTGCCCTTCAGAATAATGTTGCGGTAGGCGTAAAAAATGATGTGGCCTTTCCTCTGTCATGCATCATCCGCTTTAAGTTCCAGGCGCATACAGATTTAGAAGCGTTCGATCTTTACTGGTACGATGGAGGAATGAAACCTGCGACCCCCGACGAGTTAAATTCTTCAGGAGCATCCCTGGAAAGAGAAGGATTAATGTTTGTTGGAGATAAAGGGAAAATCATCGGAGGATTCAGGGGAGAAAACCCTGTAATTTATACAGGAAATGGTTCCATAGCGCCGGCAGGACTTCCTGCTAAGGAAATACCCGGGGAAGACCCAAACAATGTATGGATCAATGCGTTTAAGAATAAAACACAATCACCGGGAAGCTTTATTTACGCAGGGCCTGTTACTGAAACTATACTTCTTGGAGCTGTGGCTCTGCGTGCAGGTAAAAAGGTAGACTACGATACAGCTAATATGAAAATCACGAACGTTCCTGAAGCTAATCAATACCTGGTGAGGGAATACCGGAAGGGTTGGGAAATGTAGAAGAAGACCGAAAGCTGGATGACAGAAGACGGAAATCAAATTGCCATTAATTACTTCAATCCCAGCTTTTTATTTTCTTTGAGCAAACCAATAGATTCTCTTAGTCTTTTTTGGGTCGTTTCATCCCTTTTTGCGTTTGTTATCCAAAGAATATACTGCCTCCTGCAAGATGGTGCCAGGTTTTGGAAATTGATTAGTGCCGGTTCATTTTTTTCAAATTCCTTTTGTATAAAATCGGGAAGTTGATTCTTTGTGTGTTCCTTTTTCTTTGTTTCAAAAATTACCTGATCAGCTTTTTTTGACTTTGTATAACTTTCGGTTTTGCTAAGGCCTGCTTGCGTCATGCGTCCGGCTTTTACCAACTCAGCAACTTTTTTTCTATTTATTTCAGACCATTTTTTTGTATTTGTCCTTGGGGTGAATTTTCGGGCATACCGCTCTTCATCGATTCTTTTTATGAGACTGTCAATCCAGCCAAAACATAAGGCTTCATCAAGTGCTTCATCGTATTTTACACCTTCTTTTTCTGTGTTTTTTTTATAATAAACCATCCACACACCCGTACTGGTATCATAATTATTCTGAAGCCATTCCCGAAATTCTTCCCTGTTTTTGAAATGGATATAACTGAGTTCTTTCATTTAACAATTTAACAATTTAACAATTTATCAGCTCATTAATTTCATTAAGATGCAGTTTCAGGTGCCGTGGAAAATCATGAATCATTTCTGAAAGGGTAATTTTCTTTCCAGGAGATGCAAACCATTCATTATTTAATTTATCGTCATCAATGTTTTCGATAATATGGCATAAATGCAACATTGAAAATTTCCATAACTGGACCATTATGTGCCCGTTTTCATTCTGATAGTTCTGGATTGCTATCCACCTGTCATTATTCCCCAGAGTAGCATAATTTGGAAAAGTAAAAGGACTCTGCTGGTACTGAAGATGAACAACCCTGTGTATGTTGTTGGAAGTCGAGTCGATCAGTTGTCCAAGAATCTGTTTTACGGTTCTGTTCTGATTATTTCTCCGCTGGGTTATGATCTCTTCACTTAAACTTTCAAGTATGGGTTCCCATTCTTTTATTAATGATAGTACTTCGCTGGTTATTAATGATGCTCCTTTCATTGTGTAAGTAATATTTTAGCTAATTGACAGTAATATATTTTATAAGTGGATTTGCATCAGGCTGTTTAATCTTTAAACTGTAGATTCCGGGTGCCGGGATCGTCATAGTTAACTTGCGACCTTCCAGATAAACCATTACAGTCGGACAAACAGTTGCCTGATAATCGAGACTTCCCCATGCTTCAATATAAATATCATTTTTATTAAAACTCTGCCTGAATGCTTCAAAACGAAAACATCCGTTGTTCCCTACCGTTCCAAAAAAGGCTATATCAAAAGGAGTATTGGAAGTAACCACACCTGGAAGATGAATACTGTCAACTTTTATCAGGAACTCTTTAACCTGATAAGGGCCACCCCTACAGGAATAAAAGATGCAAAAAATTGTGAAAACTGACAATAGCTTTATAATTGATTTGCTTGTCTTCATGGTCATTAATCTTCTCTTGAGTTCTAACATGTAATTATCCGTCAATCTTTTCTGAAATGAAATCAAATCCACCTTTTCTTAAGTTTATCCCATATTCAAGGTAAGCTTTGAGACAGGCAAGAAAATTTGCCCAACCTTCTGTATTTCCCATAAGCCATTTTATACCTGCATCATCATCTTCTCTGCTTTTTTCTGTGATATTAACAAGTGTGGAGTTGTTGGCTTTTGGAGTAAGAAAAATTTCAACTTTTAGCTCAATCCTATCCATGTCCCAAAAGAAAGAGATGTATTTGTTGCTTTCAATCTTACCAACACGAACAGGAAATTCCATATCAAATTCAGGGAATCGCCATTTTAATTCACTTCCTTCTTCCATTCTCCCACTGCTTTTTGAGATGAAATAGTTTGACATTTTCAATGGGTCAACAATGGCTTCAAACACTTCATTAACAGGCTTTAATATCTGAAGTGCTGTCTTAATTTCGAGGATTCTATTTTCCATTTTAAATAATTTACTTCTAATTTGTGTTCAAACTATACGAGCATACAAGGCAATTATACCGGTGAATACTTGTACTTGATCCGCATTTGGGACAAGTCCATTTTTTCCCCTCTTGCTCAAGGAAAGCAGCCATACCGGTTTCTTTTATTGTAACAAGATTCCGGATCAGGCTTGCTCTGTATTTTGTGCTGTATCGTTTATCAATATGCTCAATTTTCCCGCACGGAAATATTTCGCATTCACTGCACAGTCCTGAAGATGTTTTTGCGAGCCACTCACAGTTTTTAATCTTGCAGTGAGTACAGGTCTTTCTCTTTGAATCAAAATCAACATTGCAACCGAGGCACTTGTTTTTAACTCTTAGAAAGGCCATGCAGGTACCACAATTTATGCCACATGGGGCAATCATGGATTTGTCGAATGTTACTGATAATGTCATTCTGGTTTCTTAGTTACTGTTTTAGAAGAAATGAACTACTAATATAAATCAGCCGACCAATTATGGCAAATAACATTTTACAACCATAAAGATAGGATGATTCACACTTATTTCCATAATGCAAAGTCAATTAGATCTCCTTTAAACCAAAATTCATTATCCTCTCAAAGTCAAGGCGCATTTCAGCCATTCATCATTTAGCTCAGCACCGCTTTTAGAATACATCTGAAATGAAGTAAGTGGCAGGTCAGTTTTACATAACATATAATTATCCAACTGGCCTGAAAATAAGCACTCTTAATATTTATTTTTATTTGTGTCTTTTTTATATTTCTTCATCATTTTCCCAAATTCCCTGTCCTTTTTTCGTCTCTCAGTAACTGTAGATTCAAAATGGGCTTTTTCTCTTTGCAGTCTCTGGAAATTTTCATAGGAAGCCCTGTCTATTTCACCATCAGCCACACCTTCAAGAACCGCACACCCGGTTTCATTAGTATGAGTGCAATCTTTGAATTTACAATCCTTAGAAAGGTCTATAACCTTGTCGAAAGTAATTTCCAATCCTCCGGTTGAATCGGCAATGCCTACTTCTCTCATTCCCGGATTGTCAATCAATATCCCACCGTTTTCCAGAACAATTAATTCCCTGTGACTTGTGACATGTTTTCCTCTGCTTGTACTCTGACTAATTGATTCTGTTCTCATTAAAAATTTACCGGAAAGATTATTTAAAAGTGTAGATTTTCCAACACCGGAAGACCCAAGCATACAATAAGTTTTCCCTTTAACAATGGACGATTTTATTTTGTCGTAACCGTCTTGTGATTCATTACTTATAGCGATAACCGGAACGTTTTTAATACGAAACTGAATGCCATCCAACATATCAGAAAGCTTCTTATCATCTATTAAATCAATCTTACTTAGTATAATTATTGGATTTACCTTTGATGAGTTGCAGATTGTAAGATATCTTTCGAGTCGGTTTATATTAAAATCCCTGTCAACAGCCTGTACAATAAAGGCATAATCTATATTTGTTGCGATAACCTGAATTTCTCCAAATTGTCCAACTGCCTGTCTTATAATAATTGAGAACCGCGGTAAAATTTTATGAATTATTGCAAAATCAGAGTCATAAGTCAACAAAGCGACCCAGTCTCCGACAGCTGGGAAATCCTCACGGGTTTTAGAAGTAAAACGCAAATTACCTGTTATCTCAGCTTCAAATTCACCATCAGCAGTCCTGACGATATATCGTTCCTTATGTTCTGCAATAACTCTGCCGATATCAAAGCTGCTGAGATTATTAGCTAATATAAATTCCCCGAGTTCACTATTATATCCAAGGTCTTCCAATTTCATAACATCCTTTGTTTTGCCATGTTTCTTTCAATATTTACTACATCGTTTTGGTTTATAGAAAATGTCTTTACTGTTCAATACTTTACTTTAATATCGATAATTATTAAAGAGTTATTTCAGCAAAAATTAATTCGCTGTTTTCACTACCCGTAATTTCGAAGGACCTGATTAATGGCTGATTTGAAAATAGTAAATCACCATTATTAATAATGGATATTTTATTGTCTAAGTCTATTTTGACTTTTCCTGAAAGTATGTACATAAAAACCCAGTCACAATCTACTTTAAAATCAAAGCTGGTACTTTTTCCATTTTCAACAACAATCGCCTTTAAATCTCCGGTCATATCCGGGGTAGTCATCAGGTTAAAGTCAGCACCCTAATGTTAATTATTATGGCAGAGGCCAGTACAAGTTGTGAATTATTTTGTCCGTAGTTTTAGCTAATGTAAGTTTATCGTCTTTATCCTGTCTTCATTAACATATTCCAGAATATCACCAGGCTGGCAGACCAAAGCTTTACAGATTGCTTCCAATGTGCTAAAACGGATTGCTTTTGCCTTACCGGTCTTCAGTATAGATAGATTGGATAATGTTATGTCAACTCTTTCAGAAAGTTCGTTTAGCGACATTTTCCGTTTAGCCATCATTACATCAAGATTGACAATAGTTGGCATAGCTTATACAGTTAATTCGTTTTCTTCCTGAATCTCAATTCCTCTTTTAAAGATCTGTGCAATGATATAAAGCGTTACGCCCATAAAAAGCCAAACATCAGCTCCGCCTAATCGCAGGTACTGTATATCTGGCATTTTAATACCCTGATTCATTAACCAGGCTGTATTTTTTACTCCCCAAAAAGAAAACAGTCCGATCCCTAATGCCAGGGAAGATGCCTTAAATATAAAACTTCCTGTTTCATGATTGAAAGGGTTAGATAAATTTAGTTTTTCATCTTGTAAGAGTTTTATAATAAGATAAAACAGACATGCTCTCATTACCGCTACAATACTCATGAACAATGACTCTACTAAAAAATATCCGACATCGTGTTTATAGAGATCAGACAAATTAATATAGCTGGCACTATCAGGATTACGATAAAGTGAAATAATAGCATTAATAATAATACCTCCGGCTTCAGTACACAGACCAATAAATATTATCCATGAAATGACATACAATAATTTAAGTATCTGCTTAGTGCTGATTTTATTTCCATAATTGTATTGTTTTTAAAATTATGCAGCAAAGATAATACAAATTTATTGATAAACAATAAATATTTATTTTTTATCGTAGCAATAATGTTATGCCGGTCAAGTCCGCTTTCCCGTTTTTCAGGAATTCGTAAGTCATCCTGTCAGCCTGACAGTCGATAAAGCGAATTCCTTTCAGGCTTTTGTTTTTAAAGAATGTATTAATAAGTGTTGAATTCTGGAAAGTCACCTTTTTAAAGGAACAGTTTTCAAAATAACATTCCTCCAAAGTCCCATCGAAAATAATATCGATAATATGCATATCATTAAATGAGGTACGATTCAAAACTGCTCCAGAAATAGTGTTGTTCTGGAAGCCTCCTGATTTAAACACTGCTCCGGTAAAATCGGTACCTGAAAAATCACAGCTCAGAAAATGGCTCCCGGAAAATTCAGTCTCTTTCAGGGAACAGTCCTTAAACAGATTGTTCATTAAGTTGGAACTCTGAAAATGGCTGCTGCTGATGTCTGAACCCGAAAAGTCACATCTGTCAACATTATTGCTTTTTAATAGAAGTCCCGACAAATCTGAACCGATAAACAGGCAGCGTTGCATGTTGGAGGAACTGAATTTTTCATACAGATTTTTCAATCCCGAAAAATCAGCGTCTATCCAGTTCCCTCTTGACATATTCCAGCTTAGCTTTTGTTTTCCTGAGGTCATTTCATCCGATTGCTTCACCAGAGGCTCAGCATGTGCAATCCAGTCTCTATCGGGATCAGATGCTGAAGATCTGAAGCTTTCCGAAAAATAATTAAGGTCAACATTCAGAATTTCCGACAGACGGTTAAAAGTAATTATATCCGGCATCGATTCACCTCGCTCCCATTTTCCGACTGCCTGTGAACTGATGAACAGACGCTGAGCCAGTTCAGCCTGAGAGATATTTATTTTCTTTCTTGCTTCGGCAATTTTATTGCCAATCATCATTGTAGTTAACATAGATCTGATTTTTTAGTTTATACTTTATTGACCCTACAAAGATATCTGCACTCTATTCCATATACGTCAAAAATATAAACACTTTTAGTTGTATTTACACTACTTATAGTTGTATTTTAACTACTATAAGTTGTATATCCAAGAATATCAAGTGCCAGATATTCCCTTATGCTCAAATTTTAACTTCTAACCAGGAATATCGGGATTGCTGCTAATTATATCTAATATTCGAGGCTAAACAGCATAATAGAAGAAATGCGATTGTAAAGTGTTTCATAAATATTCTCAGTTTATAAATAAGATAATCTCACCTAGAACTGACATTTTTAGAATATGCTTAAAATCAAAATTACTAGTATTTTTGAATAAAGGGTGTCATTGATCCTTGCCTTTTCCGTTAGCATTTGTGCGATTTGTCAATGTTACGTAACTGTCATGATATAAATAAATTGTCTCTCGAAGATGGCCCCCGCATTAATGCTAATGGCTGGTTGTCTAAAAACCTTCTCCAAATTACAAATTCCGGATCATTTAAAGCTGCAGGAGAG
>JANXXP010000312.1 GCA_025350595.1 Bacteroidota bacterium | reverse complement strand
GTCCGGCATAAGGAGTTGGGGCCTCTTTAACAAGGTCTGAATCAACAATAATATCAAACTCCTCGATAACCTGAGTCCGGTCAGCGACATTCCATCCGGCTTTTTTCAGCCGGTTATCGATGATTTCTTTACGAGTCAGGTGTTCGTTTTTCAAAAGGAATAGAAATTAAAGTTTAAAAGTAGCAAATTTATGATAGGAGTATCACACTGATATGGTACCTTTAGTTGATTTGGTGGTAAATATGATTCAGGGAATTACAATTCCCCATAGCCTGATTTTATAGGATTTATATTGATGAAGTTTTTAAGATAAATTTTTACTCAAATTTGTAACACGCTTAGGGCGGTGCTTTTCATAGCACCATCCGTGTTAGGATTAGGAATAATTTGAAAACTGTCACGAAGCAAAGAAATTGTCAAGATAATGGAATTTGTCAAGTTCTCAATCCTGAGTGAAAGTCAGGGTTTGTCTTGGTAATGTTATTTTGTTAGCCGAAGGCCTTATATTTTTTATTGGATCCGGGAACCATTCCTTAATTTCAGTCTTCTTTACTTTAATGATGTGATCAATTAATGTTTGCACCTCAGCAATTAGTTCATCAATCATCGCATCATTAACTTTAATATATTCTGAATATTTTGTTGGGAATCCATTTCTATGTACTAAACTATGTCTTGTTAAAATCAGCTTTTCAAGTTTTTCAGTTGGAGGAAAATCCAACTCGAGTATCTTCTTATAAGTTTTCTTAATCTCTTCTATTCTATGGTAGTTAGTTTCAATGATTGTCCTTGTTACTCCATCGCGGATTTTCCAATTTTTGGTTGATATTTCTTTTAAATTAAAAGTTCGTGAACTATTCTCACAAAATTTATTATAATATTTTCCAAATCCAAGAACCATACTATATAGGAAATCACTAAGGAATAATTCCATTGTCCCTATAATACCAATATAAATTTGCCTATTTAATACGGCAACAAGCTCACTGCATATCTTTTCCTTTCTAAGCTTTTGTAAATTACTGATTTCATCTTTATATATTCGTATAACATCATCTGGTCTTTGCATTCCGCTAATAAAGTTGCCATAAGTTGCAATATCTTTTGAAGCACAATAAATTTTATATGGCATTAGTATATTTTCATCAGTTATTGTGAGATCTCCATCTCTAATCTCTTCAGCTATTTTTTCCCATTCTTCTCCGGCAAAAGCTACCAACTCTTTTAATAGGTGATCGCCGGATTTAAAAATGATATTTCCTTTTACATATACAATGTCTTTCATAGTTCAGTTGGTTTAGGTTCGGTGGCTATTGACTTGATTATCTTTCCCTAGGACATCCGCTTACGGTTAATTCGTTTTTAGATTTTGTGGTTTTTATGTTAAGTATTGTCAAATTAATGGGAAATACCGAAAAGTTAACTATTTAATAATGAGATTATCTTTGATTTAAACCACTGCGTTCCAGCTAATATTGATTCATTTAAATGAGATTTTTCTAAAAACTTTTTATTGTACATTTTTTTCATATCAAAATGTTTATAAAATACCTCAAATTCATCTGACTTCAATTCTTCAATCAAAATTGTATCTGCGTTTTGTACTTTATTAATTTGATTCTCAGATAATTCTTTATAACCATTTCGTGTTAATTTAAAATTTGCTACTATCTCCAAGAAGCACTCATTTTTAGATTTGATAATGTCATTGATGTATTCCTTCTTAAGGAAGTTACTATTCTTTAATTCCTCAATATTTTCAGGATGATAAAGATAATTCTCTATGCAATAATAGTTTAGTATAAAGTATTTTGGAAAGATTTTTTTCAATCGGTTTATCTCTTCATCTAATAAATAATCCTTATCTCTTAAACAATATTTGCCGGCTTTTGCATTCTGGAAGATTGAATAGCTGTTATGTTCCTCTGTAAATACAACATTAGGGAATTTTAGGGAATTTAACATTTTACAATTTTTACCCTCACACAATATGATTCTTTCTTTATTTAATGTGTCTTGTTTTTCAAAGAAATATTTGTCCTTAACTTTTATGTTCCAACCATGATTTTTGAAAAAGGTTTTAATTTCTTCCTTTCGTTGTCCAAAATCATAAGAGTACATATGAATCGTTCTAGGGAGATTAAAATCAATATAGTCAAAATCATCACCAGAAAGTTTAATGAAACTATGGTCTCCGATTTGCTTTTTTAACGCAATTGCAATTGGTAAAATATAATTGACATCAAAGAATGGATTGATTGAAACAACGCAAAAAAATTGTGATTCTGAGTTTAAATCTAAAACTAAATAGATTTCAAAAAGTTTAAGGAAATGAGTTTTCCCACTTACTGATTGTTTAAAGTTAGGATTAAAGCCAAACATAATACTTTTCGAAAACTCATTCTTAACTCTCTCATTTAACTCAAGTTTTTCTTTCATCTTATGAAAGGCATCTTCTAAATTTTTGCCCAAAACATCATATAAAACATTTTTTGCAAAATGTTCTAACGGTGTGTTTTCATTGTCTCTTGTAATATTACCTGTAAGATGATTCCCCAAATAACTACCATCGTTGGAATATATTAAATTACTAAAGTTATCAAACACCCCAATTCTTCTCTTAAATCCATCAATTTCTTCAGGTAGTTCTCTATTGATTTTTTCAATTAGCTCATTTTCTGACATATTTCTTAAGATAAATTAAACCTAATCTATTTAAAATATATTATCTAACTTTCCAATTTAACAAAGATAGTCATCAATCTCATTATGGGGGATGGCCCTAAACCTAACTCGTTTAAGGAATCTACTAATAATCAAAGTTACAAAGTATTTTGAATCCCGGTTGTCAAGTGAAATTATGCTTTTTACTTAAATTTGTAACACGCTTAGGGTGGTGCTTTTCATAGCACCATCTGTGTTATGCTTAGGCTTGGTTTAAAACTCAATTCTTCAGCAGAATTTATCCTGATGGTTGAGTCCCGATAAACAGCAGAATTTTGTTCTGTCATGACTAAACTGTCTGTTTGTGACTCCTATTCAAGTTCGTAAGAAGGATATTGTCGATGGGCGGGTGAGCAATTTTTGATATCTTACTTTGGCCAGAGTCACGAATTGTAATGGATGTTTTTATATACAAAGCAATTATTTTCGAAGCTTGTCCATATGATGCTTTAATAAACTACTCCCCATTCTTAGGACCACTTTTTCTCTTTTCTTAAT
>JANXXP010000248.1 GCA_025350595.1 Bacteroidota bacterium | reverse complement strand
CATGTCGCTAGGCATGATGCTCGCGGTCCAATACATCATTGGACAGTTAAATAGCCCTATTGATCAGCTAATCTCTTTCTTCAACCTTACCCAGGATGCCAAGATCAGTTTGGACCGACTTGGCGAAGTGCACCTCCGTAGTGACGAGGAAGATCTCGAAAGTTCAAGTATTAATGATATCACCTATGATAAGAATATTGAGCTGGATAGCCTTGATTTTAGATATGATGAGCCCGAATCAGAGCTTGTTCTTAAAAATATAAATCTTACGATTGAGGCAGGGAAACAGACCGCTATTGTAGGTACATCGGGAAGCGGGAAGACAACACTTATCAAACTTCTTCTTGGCTTTTATCCTCCTGTTAATGGAGAAATCCGGATCGGAGGGAATAGTCTGAGCACTTATAGCATCAGCAGGTGGCGAGAGCTTTGTGGTGTGGTCATGCAGGATGGTTTCATATATTCAGATAGTATCGCGAATAATATTGCCCCAAAAGTTGAAGGGATTGATAAGCAACGATTATTAAATGCCGTAACAGTTGCCAATATCGCTGATTTTATAGATCAACTTCCTCTAGGTTATAACACCAAAATTGGAAGCGAAGGTCATGGATTGAGCCAGGGTCAAAAACAAAGAATACTAATTGCTCGTGCCGTTTACAAAGATCCTAAGTTTATCTTTTTGGATGAGGCTACTAACTCCCTGGATGCAAACAACGAAAAGGTAATTCTAGAAAATTTACAGGAGTTTTTCAAAGGTAGAACGGTCATTGTTGTAGCCCATCGGTTGAGTACAGTTAAAAATGCAGACCGGATTGTAGTTTTGGAAAAAGGTAGAGTTGTTGAAATGGGTACTCATAAGGAACTGAGTGAACTAAAAGGAGCATATTATACATTAGTAAAGAATCAGCTGGAATTATAGTTATAATATTAGTAAAAACGGAAAATATAATTTTACGGGTAGTCAAAACATACTAAGAAATAAATGACTGAGAGTGAGTTAAACAATGAAGCATCAAAAATCCAACTTCGTTCCGATGAGATTAACGAAATACTTGGGGTTCCTCCAAAGTGGATTATTAGATGGGGAATTACGGTTATTTTTATTGTTATTTCAATAGTATTTATTGGAAGTGCCTTTTTCAGATATCCTGATATAGTTCTTGCATCTGCAACTATTACAAGTGAAAATCCACCAGCGGTTATAATCTCTAAAGCAAACGGTAAAATTACTGACCTTCTTTTCACCGATGGTTCCATTATCAAAAAGGGAGATACAATCGCAGTAATTGAGAATCCTGCAAGACTTAATGATATTAAAATTCTTTCTAATATTATTCAACAATTCAATCCACAGGGCAAGCTCTCAGAGACACCAGATATTTTCAAAAATCATAGCAATCTACATCTTGGCGAATTACAAACACAGTTCAACACTTTTTCAAAAGCTTACTTTGATTATCAGATATTTCTGAAGCAGAATTATCGTGAACAGAAAATTAAAGCACTTGAATTGGAGAATATACAGGACAATCATTATTATGCCCGCCTATTGTCTCAAAGAAATCTTACAATTAAAGATATTGAACTAACTCAAAAACAGTTTGCTAGAGATTCTCTGCTTTATGAATCTAATGTGATTCCGGCTGCTGAGTATGAGAAATCACAAGCAACCCTTTTAGCAAAACATCAACTTTTAGAAAGTGCCCAACTAAATCTCACCAATACTTCATTAACTATTGAAAGACTTAAACAAAGCATAATTGATCTCAGGTATGAGCAAGAAAGCCAAAATAACACACTTCAAGAAGATTTGGAGAACGGATATAATCAGCTTATTAGCGCACTTTCAACGTGGGAAATATCCTACCTATTAATTGCTCCATCATCTGGGAAACTAACTTATATGAATGTTTGGAGTAACTTACAGGAAGTTAAATCGGGTGATAGGCTTTTTACGATAAACCCTGAAAGAAGAGGAGAAATATTTGCTGTATTAACCATCCCATTTGAAGGGATAGGAAAGGTTAGACCGGGCGAACAAGTTAATATTAAACTCGATGGCTATCCATATATGGAATTTGGAGTTGTTGAGGGTTCAATACTATCTGTTTCCAACGGTTCAACAGAGAAAGGGTTTCCATCAATTGTTAAATTACCCAACGCTGCAATTACTTCATATGGTTACGAATTGAGTTTTGAAAGAGATCTTTCGGGTATTGCAGAGATTACAACGGATGACCTAACACTGCTACAACGATTACTCAATCCTCTTAAATATATTTTTAACAATAAGATTTCTAAGAAGCAGCGAAATTTTATTTAGCGTTAACAAATCTTTTCTGCTAATTTCACTTATTTTCCCCACAATTTTGCTCTGCAAGTGAAAGGATTTATTTACCGAGGTGAACCGCTATTTGTCTCCAACAGGACAAACAAATAAGTTCGATTAAACGACCGTATGATGAAACTTTCTAAAATCATACAAAAAGTAAACAATAAAGTTCGATAAACGCTTTTCATTAATCTAAGTTCTTTTTATCTTTGACAGGACACTTAATTAGAACTATTATGATTTTTGGCTACGCAAGAGTTTCCACCAAGGAACAGAATTTGAATTTACAGACAGATGCGCTTAAAAAAGCCGGATGTGAGAGGATCTTCCAGGAGAAAGTTTCAGGGAGATCTCCAAACCGGCCAGAGCTTTTAAAACTCCTTGAACAGATAAGACCAGGGGACACATTAATAGCTTTTAGTGTGGACCGCCTGGGGAGAACCACCAGAGAGCTGGTAATCCTTTTAAGTGACTTTAAAGAAAAGGGGATAACGTTTAAAAGTCTATCCGAGGGAATTTTTGACACATCAAGCCCGATGGGGGAGGCAATATTTCAAATTATTGCCATCCTGAAGGCAATGGAAGTAAATGTTCTCAGGGAGAGAACGATAAAAGGACTCGAAGCAGCCAGGGCAAGAGGATTAAATGGTGG
>JANXXP010000168.1 GCA_025350595.1 Bacteroidota bacterium | reverse complement strand
TCGGAGTTGGATTAGGAAGTTTCGCTAAAGGAGCAAGAGCTGTATTTGGAGGGGCTAAAGGCGTTGCTAACAGCATGGGGAAAGGTATAACTGAAGTTGTTGCTGATGGAATGAAAAATCCTCAAACAGCGACTATTCTTAAAAAGTTTGGAACAATTGCTGGAAGTGTAAGCGGTAAAGTTGCTCAGGCAGGAGAATTCTTATCAAAAAAATTAGGAATGAAATGGGTTGGTACAGCTATCAATAAAGTTTCATCTACAATTGGTAAAATATTGGAATCATTAGGAATGGTAGGTACAAAAGCATCTACAACTCAGGGTGTAAAATCAGGATTAAAAATGGGAGCGATTACTCAGGGTGTA
The DNA here is from genome assembly GCA_025350595.1 of Bacteroidota bacterium. Lineage (GTDB taxonomy): Bacteria > Bacteroidota > Bacteroidia > Bacteroidales > VadinHA17 > LD21. The sequence goes on along the minus strand of JANXXP010000168.1, from coordinate 1,884 downwards.
ACATCAGGGAGAGAAGCTTTCGGACGTAGAAAAGAAACAAGATTATTAAAATTATTACAAACCGCTGGACCAGCAGAATATACTGATGGAGTGGATTTTTAAAACACATATATAATGGAAGAAAACAAGAAAATTTTAAATAGGATTATGTTAATCATGAACTATGACTCATCAAAAACCCTAAACGAAAATACGGTAGATCTGAATCTTTCTGAACAAATAGGACCGGTTAAAGATATTGAAGCAGCCTTAATTGGCCTTAAAGATATTGAAAGAGCAGCTTTGAGAAATATTCTTTCTAAAGACGCTAAAAATATTCTAAAAAGTGATGGTACTGCGTTTAAAAGCGTAGGTGAATTTGAATCTGCATTAGAAAAACGTCAATTAGTTCCTACTGTACTCGGAAGAGTAAGAACTCAATTACTTCATGACCCAAGTATTGGAACTGATCTAAAAGCTTTCTTATTAAAAGATTTAACTGAAAGCTCAGGATTTATCTCAAAATATAAAGACCTAAAGCCAGAAGAAATTGTTGCGGAATTACAAAAAGGTAAGTCACCGTATACTCCTGAACAGGCTCAGGAAATTGTAAATACTTTTGAAAGACAACGTAAAGGATTACCTCCAGTTGAACCTGTTAAAGCTCCTGAAGCTAAAGCAGAAACCCCTGTTAAAGCTCCTGAAGCTAAAGCAGATCCTCCTATTAGTGTCACTAACATAGGTGATAATAATACTACTTTTATTCAGATAGGCCAATTCACCGGAGTTGAAAATATGGCCAAAAATGATCTCAAAAAAATTAATAAAATTGCCGCGCAGGCTAAAGAAGTTCCTATTGAATCGCTCACATCTGGAGCTGAAGTTGTAGTTGCTACAGAAAAAGGAGCAGTTAAATCAACGAAAGAAGGATTATTATCAAAAGGGAAAGGCATAGTTAAAGCATTTTTAATCAATAGAGTAGTACAGACAGCGTTGATTAGCGCTGGACTTATGGGCGCTCTTTATTTTGTACTTCGTGAGATGCATGGAGGAAATGTCGTAGTTGTATCAGGCACTAGTAGTGGTAATGGTCATTACACACCTGTACAAGATTTTCCATTTCCATATATGAGTAAAAATGAAAAAATCCGTGAATGTCAAAAATGTTTGGGTATGGAACAAAGATATCAAACAGGTAATTATGGACCAATTACAAAACAAACATTAGATGATGCTGGATATGATACTTCTCAGGGAATTACGCAGGAATTATATAACACGATTATATCAAAATGTCAAGGAACTAATACAGTACCAACTCCTCCACCTGTAACAGCTAACGCCACTCCAGAACGAGTTGCTCCACCTGAGAAAATTACAACATCAAATCTAAGTCTTAGTAATATCGCTAACGGCGTTAATACAAATAAGACTGTTTCTAATCCAACTACTCAGTTAGCTCCTACTTCGTCTCAATCAACCATTCCACCAGAAAGAAGAGCTGAACTTATTGATAACATAAGAAGAAATAAAAAATACGTTGGGCCAGCTTTAAATCCAGAAGAAAAAGCAATGGTAAATGACTATATGAGTAAATCAGGATTTGGAATCCCATCAACCGAAAAAATAAAATATAATTCAGGAGTTCCAGCGAGCGAAAAATTAAGATATAAATAAAAAAAAATAGTCTAAATTTAAGACTATATCAGTCGGGTAGAATATTTATAATAGAGTCCAAGGTTTGGTCACCGGAAGACGATAACATGTGTAAACGAAAAGGAGGCTGTTAATTATCTCGACAAGGAGGCGTAAGCCTCTTTGTTCGTCTGGGGAAGTCTCATTCATAATATATTATCATTCATTTTGCACGATAACATGAACGATGTTAGCAAGCATAAAATGGGA
>JANXXP010000114.1 GCA_025350595.1 Bacteroidota bacterium | reverse complement strand
CCTGGGCTAATTTACCCGACAAGAAATGGTTTAACAATCACCTGATGAAGAGTGCGTCTAATGATAAATAGTAACTCCGGGCACTCTTGGCACTTCAGGCACTCTAAGTACTGATTTTTTTGTACCTTTAAATAATATTTTCACTAGTGTCTATTAATTTATGTTAAAAAATATCGAACACCAATTGCAACTGCCCTTGATCCTGGGTTTGCTCCGGCTCCTCAAGCTGGAACAGCTCCTTGATATTGTCTTTTGCCAGGAGGGAGCTTCCCAATATTCTCATAACTTCATAGATGCTTCTGTTAAGTTCAAGCTTTCTTTCCATAATTGCAACGGTGCAATATGTTATGATAGCTACATAAACTTGTATCCGTACAGCATTTTCAGTATTTCCCCAGAAGGACTTGATGCGCAGGTGTCCCTTCATCCATTTAAAGAAGGTTTCCACAGTCCATCGGTTTTTATAAAGGAAGGCAATATCTTTGGCTTTGAGAAAAAAGTTGTTTGTATAGTAAGTGAAGGTTCGTCTGAGTTCAGGTTCATAATAGATTATTCTTCTGATATCAGAGGGGTAGTTTTCTGTGTTTCCGCTTGTGGTGAACCTCACAGTTTGATCTCTGAGGATATTATCTGTGCCCTCCAGAAGGTCTTCTCCGTCCACCACCTCAAATTTCGGTCTTCGTTTTTCCCGTATAACAAAGAACGAATTGAGGATCTCAATGCGATAGAGCCTGTCCAAATCCCAGTAGCCACGGTCAAAAATATAGCAAGCAAAAGGCTCGTAGTTAATCCAGTCCATGGCATTCACATCATGCACAGCTGCTTCTGTGATATTGAACGATACAGGTATGTGGGTTACAATATCAAGTTGTGTGTGTACCTTAATGCCGGATTTGGTACTTCTGAACCTTGCCCACTCAAAAAGAGACAGACAGAGATCTATAGTGGTGGAATCAAAGGCATAATACTTCCCGTTGAGTTCAAACTCTTGGTTGATACAATTCTGTTGAGCAAGTTCCACCATGTGATAGGCAAATTTTTCAAAAATGTGATAATCACGAAGCTGATTTGCCTTGGACAGCACGCTTCGGTTTATTGGCGTCTTGCCAAATCCAAGATGGAAGGATTTCCTGGCATGCGCCATAGTAATATCCGTCAGTTCACGAAGGCTGTTGCAGCCATCCAACTGACCGAACATGAGGACGAGCATCTGATTCCAGTATGTCAAATTCCATCCTTGGGTTCTATCGTTACATATAGTCATGATAAGTCTTTCGAAGTATCGTTTGGGAAGAAAATCGGTGATCTGACTGAAAACATATTTGCCGCTGTTCATTACATGCTACTATTTGGTTTACCAACAAAGGTAGTCTGTTCAAAAGTGCGACAAGGTTTTTGGCGGAATACATATTGATTATGAGCAAGTAAGGATTAATTTTAATATTTTTTAATAGACACTAGTGACCAGTATTCATGTGGCAGGTGTGTTATATTTATTAATCAGTGCATGCAACTCGTGTCGGAGCATTAAAACAACCATAATGCATCAAAAAAATGAAAAATAAAACAAATGAAGAACTCTTAAAAGAGGTATATGAATTGAAAGAAGAGAATAATGCTCTTAAAGAATTATCCCAAAAACAGGCTAAAGAAAACAAGCGGATTAAGGCATTTTATAAATCTCAGAGTAGCCTGTATGCTTCAATTATTGATAGCCCAAATGACACTATTATCTTTTCAGTAGATAAGAACTATTGTTATACGGCATTTAATGAAAAGCATCGGGAAGAAATGAAAAAAGTATGGGATGCTGAAATAAAACCCGGAGCTAGTCTGCTTGAATACATGAAGATTCCTGAAATAAAGAGATTAGCTAAAAAGAGCATAGACAGAGCATTAGGCGGACAAGGTTTTTCTGAAATTCAGTTTCAGCCGGATTTAAATATTTATTATGAATTTACCTGGAATCCGCTATCCCGGAAAAATCGGGTAATCGGAGTAATCGTTTTTATCACAGACATAACTGAAAGGAAACTGGCAGAGCAGTCACTTCAGGAAAGTGAGGCTCGATTCCAACAATTGTTTACCCAGGCACCACTTGGTTATCAGTCACTTGACATTGATGGCAATTTTATTGATGTAAATGAGACCTGGTTAAGTACTCTCGGCTATACTCGTGATGAAGTTATCGGGAAGTGGTTTGGCGACTTTCTTTCACCTGCTTATCAGAATGGCTTTCGTGAGCGATTCCCAATTTTCAAAAAGCAGGGTTATATACACAGTGAGTTTGAAATGGTTCATAAAAACGATAGTATATTATTTATTGCTTTCGAAGGTAAAATTGGTTACAATAATAATGGAGAATTTAAACAAACACATTGCATTTTACAAGACATCACCGAACGCAAGCAATCTGAGGAAGCACTTAGACTGAGTTATATCTTCAGTGAGACATTACTTAAAACCATTCCATTCGGAATGGATATTGTTGATGAGACAGGAACTGTCTTATTCCAAAGTGATAATTTTAATAATCTCTTTGATGAAAATGCAATAGGCAAGAAATGCTGGGAGTTATACAGGGATAATAAGAAGCAATGCAATGATTGTCCTTTGATTAAGGGTATCACACTCGGTGAAACAGAGTCATATGAATCACATGGCATACTTGGTAACAGAATATTTGAGATCATTCACACTGGAATGATGTATGAGGGAAAGAAGGCAATGCTTGAAATTTTTCAAGATATTACTGAGCGTAAACAGGCTGAAGTGAAACTTCAGAAGAATGAGAGTTTTTTAAAAGAATCTCAGACTATTGCTAACCTTGGAACATATTCGTTTGATATTACTTCTGGCAAATGGGAATGTTCAGAAGTGCTTGATAAAGTCTTTGGGATTGATACTGATTATGATAAAACAGTTGAAGGATGGGCATCAATTATCCATCCGGAATGGCAAAAAATTATGACGGATTATTTAATTCAGGAAGTAATAGGTAACAAAACCAAATTTAATAAAGAATATAAAATTATTCGGTATAATGATAAAGAAGAACGATGGGTTCATGGAATTGGGAATCTTAAATTTGATGAAAATGACCTGCCAATAACTATGATTGGAACAATTCAGGATATTACTGCACGCAAGAGTTATGAAACAGAACTAATCAAAGCGAAAGAAAAAGCCGAAGAAAGCGACCGTTTAAAATCTGCTTTCCTTGCTAATATGAGCCATGAGATACGTACTCCCATGAACGGTATCCTCGGATTTACTGAACTGCTGAAAGAACCTAACTTAACAGTTGATGAGCAGAAGGACTTTATTCAAACAATTCAGATTAGTGGAGCACGTATGCTTAACACCATAAATAATATTGTTGACGTTTCGAAACTTGAATCAGGAATGATGAAAGTTGATATTAAGGAAACGAATCTTAACGAAAAACTTGAATTCACTTATAAATTCTTCAGACCAGAAGTTGAAAGTAAGGGGTTGAAGCTAATATCCAGAAACGGTTTGCCATTAAAGGAAGCATTAATTGAAACAGACAATGAAAAAGTCTATGGAATACTAACTAACCTTATTAAAAATGCAATTAAGTTTACTTATGAAGGGTCAATCGAGTTTGGCTATGATTTGAAATCAGATGGTAAGACTGCCGAACTGGAATTCTATGTAAAAGACACCGGGGTAGGCTTTCCCGAGAATCAGAAGGAAATAATATTTGAAAGATTCAGGCAGGGTAGTGATTCATTAGACCGAAAGTATGAAGGAAGTGGTTTGGGTTTATCAATTTGTAAATCTTATGTAGAAATGCTTGGTGGCAGAATATGGGTGGAGAGCCAGAAAGGCAGAGGCACAACATTTTATTTTACAATTCCTTACTATCCTGTATCAGGAAAAACAAGGGCAATCGGAAATGTAGATTTAACTGAAAATAAAGGAGGTCAGTTATTAAACTTGAAAATATTGATTGTTGAGGATGATGAAATATCATATTCACTTCTTTCAAGAGTAATACAAAAAATCGGTAAAGAGGTTTTACATGCAATAACTGGCGTTGAAGCTGTTGAGGCTTGCCGGAATAATCCCGACCTTGATTTGGTGTTAATGGATATCAGAATGCCCCAGATGAATGGATTGGAAGCCACTCAAAAAATAAGGCAGTTTAACAAAGATATAATCATAATAGCACAGACTGCCTATGGATTTTCAAGCGACTGTGAAAAGGCTCTAGAAGCAGGATGCAACGACTATATTACGAAACCGATTAATAATACCTTATTATATGATTTAATCAAAAAACATTGTAATAAATAGAAAGTGTCAGAAAGAAAATTAACAGAACCCTTAAACCTGACCTTCTGAAAAATATTGACAAAAACACACTTGAAACCCTAAGTATTGCAATTATAAACCTTATTGATGAACAAATAGATTCTGCAATAAGTCAGATACAAAAAATTGATGCTGACGTGGCAGGGGTTCTCCAGTCGTACGCAAAGAACTTAAAATATACGGAAATAAACCGATTGATTAATTCAACTTTAACCGCTCAAATGAATGAAAATGAAGGCAAACATATTAGTTGTTGACGACACATCCGAAAGCCTCTTGCTGCTTTGTAGTGTACTCAAAGGAGAAGGATATAATACATTTCCTGCCGATAGTGGGGAACTTGCATTATCATCGCTCGAAAAAAATATACCCGACTTAATTTTTCTGGATATAAAAATGGTTGGAATGGATGGTTTTGAAGTGTGCAGAAGAATTAAACAAAAAGAAAATCTGGCTGAAATTCCTGTTATTTTTCTATCTGTTGCTACAGATATTGAAGAGAAGCTAAAAGGGTTCAGACTTGGAGCAGTTGATTTTGTAACCAAACCATTTCATAAAGACGAACTCCTGATTAGAGTCAAAACTCAATTAGATATATATTTTTTAAACCAAACCTTAAAAGAACAAAATGACAGAATTGTTGCACTTAACTTAGAGAATATTGAAACTATAGAGGAACTTAAGGGTGCTAAAGAAAAGGTCGGTGAGGGTGAATTAAGATTTCGTTCGATATTTGAAAATAATTCAGCGGCAATCTGCATTATTGAGGCAGACACCACAATATCAATGGTTAATAGTGAATACTGTAAAATAAGTGGTTATACAAAGGAAGAAGTTATAGGAATGAGTTGGACACATCAAATACCGCCCGATGACCTTGAACGTTTAAAGGAATATAACCGCAGAAGACAAATAGACCCAGATAATGCTCCTGATAAATATGAATTTACTTTCTATAAAAAGAATGGTGAAATAAGACATGCTTTAATGTCTGTTGCCACTTTGACCAATAAAAAAATTATAGCATCATTTTCAGACATCACAGAGCGTAAGAAGGCAGAAGATGAACTTAAAGAAAGCGAAAAGAAATTATATCGTTTAAATGAGGACAAAGACCGTTTTATTTCAATTCTGGGGCACGATTTAAAGAATCCCTTTAATAATCTTCTTGGTTGGACAGAAGTGCTGACAGAAGAAGTTCACAAACTTAGCAGAGCCGAAATTGAAGACATAGCAAACAATATTTATAAATCTGCAAAAATTACAAATCATTTACTCGAAGACATACTTATGTGGGCGAGAAGCCAGCAAGGCAGCATACATTTCGAACCAAAGAAATTGAGGTTTGCAGAATTATGTAAGAATATTCTTGAAATTCTTAACCCAACTGCATATGCAAAAAACATCACAATATATGATTCTTCTTCTGAACACCTAAATGTATATGCAGATGCAGAAATGTTGAAAATCATACTTCTTAACCTTGTATCGAACTCAATAAAATTTTCAAATAGTGGAGGCAAAATAACTATTAATGCCGAACAGAATACTGAAACAGTAATAATATCAGTTTCAGATAATGGAATAGGAATACCATCAGATAATTTGGTAAAACTGTTTAATTTATCAGAAGTTCTTACAACAAAAGGTACGGAAGGTGAAACAGGAACAGGGTTAGGATTATTACTCTGCAAGGAATTTGTGGAAAAACATGGGGGAAGAATTTGGGTTGAAAGTGAGTTTGGTAAAGGAAGTGATTTTAAATTTACATTACCATATCTTAATAAGAGTTTGGCGTGATTCGCAGTTTCTTAAATAAATCTCACAATTAATGCTTAATTATTATATAACTTGCTGTTTTGTATTCTTAGTAATAGCTAACCAGATTCAAGTGTTAGAATATATTATTAATAATAAATAGAGCAGGCAACATGTGATGGAGCATTAAAACAACCATAATGCATCAAAAAATGGGAAATAGAACAAATGAAGAACTCTTAAAA
>JANXXP010000112.1 GCA_025350595.1 Bacteroidota bacterium | reverse complement strand
CCTGGGCTAATTTACCCGACAAGAAATGGTTTAACAATCACCTGATGAAGAGTGCGTCTAATGATAAATAGTAACTCCGGGCACTCTTGGCACTTCAGGCACTCTAAGTACTGATTTTTTTGTACCTTTAAATAATATTTTTAAAACTGAAATTTATATGAGAAAGAAAATTGTTGCCGGAAACTGGAAAATGAATATGGATCTGGCAGAGGGTCTGAAATTTGCAGGATCTATTGATAAATACTTCAAGGATAAACCTTCAGCCAGAGCTTTACCAATTTTATGTACACCGTTTATTCATCTGGCAGGTGTTTCTGAAATTCTTAAACACGGTAAGGTAGCACTGGGAGCACAAAACTGTGCATCAGAAGCTTCGGGAGCCTTTACAGGGGAGGTTTCTGCCTGGATGGTAAGAAGTACTGGTGCAGAATATGTCATACTGGGACACTCAGAAAGAAGAATGTATTACCATGAAGACGATATGCTTATCAACAAAAAAACATTACTTGCTATTAACAGCGGACTAAAAGTGATTTTCTGCTGTGGTGAAGTCTTAAGTGAAAGAGAAGCCGGAAGCCATTTTCAGATTGTTAAAAGACAGCTTGAAGTAGGATTGTTCACTCTCTCCGAAGAGCAAATGGATAAAATTGTTGTGGCGTACGAACCAGTATGGGCTATTGGTACCGGATTAACAGCAACACCTGATCAGGCACAGGAGATGCATAAATTCATCCGCGACAAAGTAAAAGAGAAATATGGAAACGATTGCGCAAAAAAACTCCCTATTCTTTATGGTGGGAGTTGTAAACCATCCAATGCAGCTGAGATTTTTTCCAAACCTGATGTAGATGGGGGGCTCATTGGTGGCGCTTCCCTCAAAAGAGAGGATTTCGTTGCTATTGTAGAAGCCATGCAATAAATTAGTTATTAGCGCATTAAGCTTATTATTTACTAAAAGATAATAATATGGAAAAGAAACTGGTAATTCTGGCTCTCTTTTTGACTTTTACTACTCCTTCCATATTATTATCTCAAACCAGATCAGCTTTTACTGGAGATGTTACAAAGTTCCGGGGTGAGGTCATTTCATTTATGGGATTAAACCTCAATCCGGAACAATCTGACTATCTAAATCTTTTCTTTTCCAGATGGGATAGCGCTGCTTTTAGCAAGGATAATATGGTGCAGATAATAAATGTCTCGAGCCAGCTTTCTTCCAGATCAATGAGGCCGGTGCCATACTTTTATGATTATATTGTTTCACTAAATTATTTTATAGATTATAAACTCAAAACTGCAGATTTAACTAATTGGTTGACAGGACTTAGTGAATTTGCTTTCAATCCAAAATATACCAATGATTTCATTGATAAGTATTTTAAAAATACTACTTCAATGCTAAAAGAGAATGTTTTGTTTGAATCAGGAACTGTCAAATGGAAAGTTAAAAACAGCAAGTTTCAATTTTTGCATGACACCATTTTTTGTATATCTGTTTCTGATGCTACACTAACATGCTATAAACAAAATGATAGCACTGAACTTTATAATGTTACCGGCAAGTATTATCCCGAGTTGCTGCAATTTATTGTTGATAAGGGTATTGTAACATGGGAAAAAGCAGGACTTCCGAGAAATGAGGTATTTGCAAAAATCACAAATTATTCAATTAATATCTCCAAGAGCAGTTTCAAAGTTGATTCAGTTCTTCTTAATTATTCAAAATACTTTAAAGAACCCGTGTCAGGGACACTGGCAGATCAGCCAATACACGTTACTAATCAGGATCAGGCCAGCTACCCGAGGTTTGATACCTATACAAAAGAATTCAGGATTAAGAAACTTTACGAAGGTGTCAATTATGAGGGTGGTCTCTCTTTTGAGGGAGCCAAGGTGAAAGGTACAGGAGAAAAAAGTACACCTGCGAAAATTTTTCTTTACAAAAATGATACACTTTATTTGAAAGTCAGTTCAAACGAGTTTGTATTCTCAAAAAACGGATTGAACAGCTCGGAATCAGTCATGGCTCTCTATCTTGATAAAGACTCTATATACCACGTTAACCTGGGGTTCTCATATTTTGCAGCAAACCGACAGGTTAATCTGTTCCGTTCAAGTGTCCCGATTTCAAAAAGTCCCTATTCAGATTCCTTTCATAATCTTGATATGTACTTCGAATATCTGACCTGGAATATGAACGAATCTAAAATTATACTGTCACGATCACGTGGATCTGCCTTAGGACAAGCTCAATTTGAGTCTTCCTCCTTCTACAATGTGAACAGTTTCATGCGACTAATGGCTCTCGATGATTATCATCCGCTGAATCTGCTATTGAAATTTGCTGAATATTTTTATTCTGAAACATTTCCGGTTGCAGAGTTTGCGAAATATATAAACAAACCGGTAGAATCAGTTACCGGTTTGTGTATTGATTTGGCTAATAAAGGCTTTGTATATTACGACCGGTTAAATAATGAGATTACAATAAAGCAAAAAACAAAGGACTTTCTCAATGCTTTTGCGAATAAAAAAGATTATGATGTTATCAACATATATAGTGAAACAAAAGCTCCAACCGATAATGCGGTTCTTGATCTGAAAAATTACAGGTTGCATCTGAATGGAGTTTCCGGCGTATTACTAAGTGATTCTCAACGCGTTGCAGCTTATCCGTACATGAAGCAACTTGAAATCCAGAAGAATAGAAACCTTCAATTCGATGGCATTGTTGATGCAGGACTCTTTGAGATTTATGGTCATAATTTTACCTTCAGCTATGACACATTTAAAATCAGACTTCAGAAAATTGACACAATAAAAGTTTCTGTAGAAACCGATCAGAAAGATAATTTAGGGAATGCTGTTATAAAAAATATTGATAACGTGATACATCTGGGATCAGCAGAAGTATATATCAATGAACCGGATAATAAATCGGGCAGGATAAACTACAAGAAATACCCGATTATCAAAGTACTAACCAACTCGTTTATTTTCTTTGACAAGATCCCCGGACTTGAGAATATCTATAAACAAACCGATTTTTATTTTAAAGTTGATCCATTTACCTATGAAAATATAAATCACTATACTAATCAGGACATGCATCTGCCTGGAGATTTTATTGGTGGCAATATCCTTAAACCGTCGCGCCAAAATCTTATTATTAATGAAAATAACTCACTTGGCTTTAATATGGTTATACCAAAAGAAGGGATTGATGTCTATGGAGACCAGGGGAAATTCTTCGATCTTATAAGTATGAGCAGTAAGGGATTAATAGGAAAAGGGACTCTGAAACATGTGACCTCTACAGCAATATCGGAAGAGTTTAAATTCTTTCCTGATTCGATGCTCACCCAGGCAACTACTTTCAATATTGAAAAGGACGGAGCCGGAATATTCCCTGTTCTGAACAGTAAGGATGTAGCAATAAAATGGCTGACACAAAAAGATGAATTCGCAGTGACCAACCCCCCCGGGAAATATTTTAATATGTTCGACAACGGGACAGCCCTTGAGGGAAAACTAATATTGACTTCTTCCAAACTGAGTGGGATAGGAATAATCAATACCACAGATTCAAAGATTACTTCAGATCTTTTCATTTTTGCTTCAAATGGAATCAAATCAGAGAAAGCTGATTACGATCTTAAATCACCTACCACCAACGGGTATTCATTTATTGCCGAAAATGCCAATACCGATATTAATTTTGATCTTAAACTGGCCCGTTTCCACCTGAACACGGATTCGTCCAAGGTAAAATTTCCTGAACTGCAATATAATTGTACAATGACCGATTTTGTATATAATCAGGAAAACAGGGTGATGAACATGGAACAGAAGGGGAAAGTTGGAACAGCATTATTAACAGCGGATAAGCTTCTCAGGCTAGATTTAAAAAATCTTGACAAACCCACATTCTTTGCGACTAACAATCTTAAAGACACAGTTGCATTTTCATCTTTTAAAGGAAGTTATCATGGGAACGAGGAATATATTGAAGCAGAAAACATAAACTATATACATATTGCTGATGCCCTCATTCAACCTGAAAAAGGGAAAATTATTATAAACAGGGGAGCAAAAATCAAACAGATGGAGAATGCTATAATAGCTGTCAATAACAAGCATATTTTACATTCCGCAAAAGTTGATATTGAGTCAAGTAAAAGGTATACAGGAAGCGCCATTTACGATTATGTTGATGAAAACAAAGATATTCAGCAAATTACATTCCCGGATCTTGCAGTTGACACTGCAACCACTACTGCAAAAGGCTTTATTCCTGCCAGTCAAAAATTTATGCTTAGTCCAGCTTTTTCTTATGCAGGTGACGTTACCCTCTCCGCAAGAAACGAGCTCCTTTCTTTTACAGGAGCTGCAGGAATAACTCATGATTGCAGCGCAATAAAGAGCTATAACATCAAATTCAAAGGACCTGTTGATCCTAAAAATGTACTTATTCCTGTAAGTGATAAGCCGAGAGATATAAATGATAATCTTGTTTTTTCAGGATCCTATATCCATGTCGATTCTATGCACATCTATCCGGCATTTCTTTCTCAGCAAAAATCATATACCGATGTCGCTCTGGTTAATTCATCTGGCTATCTCTATTATGAAAAGGCAAAAGACAGGTACATAATTACCTCCCGTGAAAAACTTGCTGATCAGACTCTGCCCGGCAATATGATAACCTTCGATAAGAAAAACTGCATATTATCAGGTGAAGGGACTATAAATTTTGGAGCCAGATATGATCTTCTAACCCTAACAAGCGCTGGAAATGTTGTGCAGTCAATTGATTCCGGGAATGTTAATGTTGAAGCTATACTGGCTCTCGACTTCTTTTTCTCACAGGAAGCCTTGAAACTGATGGCCGATCAGCTAAGAATGATGCCCTCATTAAAACCTGTAGATCTGAATACTGAACTGAATAACAAGGGAATGAAGGACCTGATGGGAAAGGAAGTTGCTGCACAGATTAAGGAGGAGATGGACCTTTTTGGCTCATCAAAAACCCTACCGAAAGAATTCACATACAAACTCCTTCTTAATGAAGTAAAATTATTCTGGAATAAATCAACATCTTCCTTCAGATCAAAGGGAAAAATAGGCATTGGCTTCATAGGTCCGCAACCTATAAATGTCTATGTAGACGGGTATATTGAGATTCAGAGAAGAAAGACAGGCGATATGCTCGACATATATCTTAAAGCTGACGAATCTACCTGGTACTATTTCTCCTATTTCAAAGGTGTATTGATGACTCATTCAGGGAATAACGAATATAACAGCCTTATAAAAAGCATAAAACTGAAAGACAGAAAACATCCTGATGCTACAGTAAGGTTGCCGTATACTTACATGATTGCTTCTGAAGACCGGCTGGGACGATTCCTGAAAAGGATGGCAGTTGATGACCCTGATGCTGAACCAGTAATTAAATAACAACCTTACCCCTCTCACCGAGCTCAATTAGTTCCATATCGTGAATATTTTTCCCGTCAATCTGAAACCTGATTGCGGTCATGTATTTATGAAACCCATTGTATCCTGCTGCCCCAGGATTTATGTATAAAAATCCGGCCTTTTTATCATACATAACCCGTGCTATATGAGAGTGTCCGCAAATAAAAATATCAGCAGTTGTTTCATAAATCTGGGGCTTAACCCTGTAATCATAATGACCAGGTGATCCTCCGATATGAGTTATCCAGACTTTACTCTCCTCTATTATAAAACGGAGATGTTCAGGATAAGCAGTTCTTACAACTGCATTATCAACATTTCCGTACACTGCTTTTAAGGGTTTGAAAGATGCAAGCTTATCTGCTGTTTCAATATTACCTATGTCGCCGGCGTGCCATAACTCATCGCATGATGCAAAATGATCGAACAATCTGGGATGAATCCAGCCATGCGTATCAGAGAGGAGACCTATCTTCATAATATAAGCAACTTAACAACAGACTTTGTGATACTTTGTAATGTACTTTGTAACCTTTGTGGTAAAAAAATTTAACCACTAAGTAACTCAAAGGATTTCACAAAGGAACACAAAGGTTAAATCAAAATATCTAATTTTGTAAAAACTGAATCACATGCAGATATTTTATGCCCCTGATATAACCGGTGATAATTACACCTTAGACGAAAATGAATCGAAACATATTATCAGGGTTTTAAGAATGACCAAGGGAACAAGGGTCAGATTAATAGACGGAACAGGAAATCTTTATGAAGGAATCATCAACAACCCCGATCCTAAAAAATGTTCTGTCTCCATCACCGGAGTAATAAGTGCCTTTGAACAAAGAAATTACAGGTTACATATCGCAATTTCACCTTTGAAAAATACTGAAAGGTTTGAATGGTTTATTGAGAAGAGCGTTGAGATCGGAATCGATGAAATTACGCCTATAAGCTGCAGAAACACAGAAAAAAAGAGTATAAAGGCAGAAAGAGTTAACAATCTTATTATTTCGGCGATGAAGCAATCGCTGAAAGCAACACAACCAGTTCTAAACTCTTCATGTTCATTCAATGATTTAATAAACATAGATTTTAATGGAATCAAAATGATTGCACATTGCAACGATTCTTTTGAAAGAAAAAGTATAGCTCAAGTTTATTCAAAGAAAGAAAATGCGTTAATACTCATTGGTCCGGAAGGGGATTTTTCAGAAGAAGAGATAAACGCAGCTAACAAAAAAGGATTTATTGCTGTTCACCTCGGTCCAAGCCGACTGAGAACAGAAACGGCAGGCGTTGCTGCCTGCCATTCCATCTACTTCATCAATCTGTGAAGCTTGTCTGTTTTTTCGGGAATATCGAGAACATCTCCAAGTCTTTTAGGAGACAAATTATATAGCTCGGTATATTTACATTCTGAGCATGTTACTGATGTGAATCGCCTATTCTGAATATTCAGTATCCTCGTGAGTAAATGCCCCGATGTGCTTATCTCACTAGTCACAAAAGTTTTAGAGCCACATTTTGGACAGATATATTTTATTGGTTTATTCATTTTACTTCACTTTTAGTCTCTGATGAATTAATTTTCCATCTGCCCGATTTCCTGAGAGCCTGATCAAGAACATACTCAATCTGCCCGTTAGTGCTGCGAAATTCATCTGCAGCCCATTTCTCCAGGGCCTTAAGCTTCTCCGGGTCAAGTCTGAGAACAAATGGTTTTTTCTGGCTCATATTATGTATGCAAGGTTCCGGTATTTACAATAGGAGTAGCGTCCTTATCACCGCAAAGAACAACCATCAGGTTGCTTACCATTGCGGCTTTTTTCTCTTCATCAAGTTCAACAATCTTTTTGTTAGAAAGTTGTTCCAGAGCCATTTCTACCATTGAAACAGCGCCCTCAACAATTTTAAAACGGGCCGATACTACAGCTGAAGCCTGCTGTCTTCTGAGCATCGCATTTGCTATCTCCTCAGCATAAGCTATGTAGTTAATCCTTGCTTCAATTACTTCAATACCGCAAATCTGAAGCCTTTCCCTGATTTCTTTTTCAAGCTCGTTATTTACCTCTTCGCCTCCACTCCTGAGAGCTATTACAGCCTCATGATCCTCAAAATTGTCGTAAGGATATAACCCTGCAAGTTTTCGAAGTGCAGCATCGCTTTGTACCAAAACGAAATGCTGATAATCGTCAACATCAAAAACAGCATTATAGGTTTCAGCTACTCTCCATACAAGAACCAGTCCTATCTTGATTGGATTTCCGATTTTGTCATTAACCTTAATTGGTTCACTGTTAAAGTTTCGGGCCCTCAGAGAAATTCTTCGTTTAATAAAAAAAGGATTAACCCAGAAGAATCCATTGTCTCTGATAGTTCCTTTATATGCACCAAACAAAACCATAACACATGATCCGTTTGGATATACAACTGTGAATCCAAGAATAGTGAAGATAAACAGCAGTGTAAGAATAACGCCAGGCCAGATCATCTCATAAGCGAATCCGGCAATAGCTCCTCCAAGAAATAAAATTGCTCCCAGAACAGCCAGATAACCAGAAAAGGGTTTGATTGTAAATTCTTTTTTCATAGTATATGATATTATTTTAATATCACAAAGATATCATATTGTTTTTGAATTAACAAAAAAAACACAGGATTTTTTCCTGTGTCTCAAAAGTTTTTAAATCTCGTTCCTGATCTTTTCAATCAGTTTTTTTGTCAACAGCTTCTCCGGAACAGGCTTTACCTGATCAAGAAACTTAATCACATCACTGAACTCAGAGTTTAAGCCCCATGCGTCTTCAAAAAGATCTGTATCGTTTACTTTGATGTTGTGATATGAAATAAATTGTGTAGAAATTAATCCCATAGGCATAGTTTTCATTTTATTTAAAAACGTGCCCGGAATTAATATATTGTATCTTAATGAATAAGTATTATCACTAACTGAGGGTCAAGCTAATCTGCTTCTCCTCCATAATCTTCCTCATATTAATAAGTGCATACCTCATACGGCCCAGCGCGGTATTAATACTTACCCCTGTTACATCTGCAATTTCTTTAAAGCTCAGATCAGCATAATGTCGGAGTATTACAACCTCCCTCTGATCATCGGGCAGACTGCTTATCATATTCCTGACATCTTTACGAATCTGTTGTTTAATGATATCATCTTCAATATTATCTTCAGCAAAACTTTTCGAATTGAAGAGATCCGATTCATAATTGTCATTCGATATGGTGTTCATCTGCTTTAACCTTCTGAAATGATCAATAATGAGGTTATGGGCAATCCTCATTACCCAGGACAGGAATTTTCCATTATCAGAATATTTACCTGTTTTGACAGACTGAATAACCTTAAGAATAGTATCCTGAAAGATATCTTCAGCAAGAGCCTGATCGCGAATATAAAGGCTTATATAAGCGAAAATTTTGTTCTTATGTCGGTGGATTAATTGTTCAAAGCACAACTGCTCACCTTTTATGAACCTAAGTATCAGTTCATAATCGGAAGTTATTTCTTTCATAACTCACTCTTTTAAATTAACAGAGTAGAATTATTCTATAGGCAGTTCTCCTTTTAATTGGTTATTATTCGTAATACAAAGAAAACAATTTTTTTTGATCTTAAAGTATTACTTTTGCCTTTTAACTGAATTTTAACGTTCTATATACACATTCAGATATGCAGGGGAAGATCGAAATTAAAGGTGCAAGAGTACATAATCTGAAAAATGTCAGTCTTAATATCCCAAGAAACAAACTTGTAGTTATCACCGGAGTTTCCGGTTCAGGAAAATCATCACTTGCCTTCGACACGATATACGCTGAGGGACAGAGAAGGTACGTTGAAAGTCTTTCATCCTATGCCCGACAGTTCCTGGGAAGAATGAACAAGCCTGAGGTTGATTTCATTAATGGCATACCTCCTGCTATTGCAATAGAACAGAAGGTAAATTCAAGAAATCCACGTTCCACCGTTGGCACTTCAACTGAAATATATGATTACATGAGGCTTCTGTTCGCCCGTGTGGGAAGGACATATTCACCGTTATCGGGAAGAGAGGTAAAGAAACATACTGTTGACGATCTTATACATTTTCTTACAACACTACCTGAAGGTACTATTGCTATAATTACCGCTCCGGGCGAAATCCCGGAAAATATAAAATCATCAGAGTATTTTTCATTCCTGAATAAACAAGGATATAACCGCCTTGAAATTAATGGTGATCTTATAAAGATTGACGAATCAAAAGCTGTTGAAAAATATAAATCAGGTCATAAAATCAATATCGTTATCGACAGACTTATTATTAGTAAGGAACAGTCGCGAGTGTTCCCTACTGATAATCTTAGCAGGGCAGCCGACTCTGCCCAAACTGCATTTCAGACCGGGAAAGGGTATTGTCAGGTTGTTCTATTAAAAGATGAGGGTATAATCAGAGAGAACTTTTCAAACAAATTTGAAGAGGATGGGATAGTTTTTGAAGAACCTTCTGAATACCTGTTCAGTTTTAACAATCCTCTTGGAGCCTGTCCTGTGTGTGAGGGTTACAGCAAAATAATCGGGATTGACGAAAATCTTGTCATTCCAAACCAAAACCTCTCTGTTTATGAGGATGCAATTGTTTGCTGGAAAGGTGAAACAATGAAAAAATGGAAAGAGAGACTTATTACGAGTGCAGAACTATTCGACTTCCCTATTCACAAACCAATCTTTCAGTTAACTAAAGAACAAAAGGATCTTCTCTGGAAAGGGAATAAATATTTTTATGGCATCGACCGTTTCTTCCAGCATCTTGAGGAGAAAAAGTTTAAAATACAGTACCGGGTGCTTCTCAGTCGTTATCGCGGAAAAACAACATGCCCAGAATGTAAAGGTTCGAGACTTAGAAAAGAAGCCGGATATGTAAAGGTAGCAGGAAATTCAATTCAGGATCTTGTCTCTTTACCCGTTGGTAAACTGTACTCTGTTATTTCGGAAATGAAACTGAATAAGCATGATGCGGAAATTGCAGAACGACTAATCAAAGAGATAACGGTGAGGTTAAGATTTTTAATAGATGTTGGTCTGTCTTATCTTACTCTCGACAGGGTATCTTCAACATTATCAGGAGGTGAATCGCAGAGAATAAATCTTTCGACTTCACTTGGAAGTAATCTTGTCGGTTCTATGTATATTCTTGACGAACCAAGCATAGGGCTTCATCCACGCGACACCAATCTGTTAATTAAAGTACTGAAAGAACTCAGAGATCTGGGTAATTCTGTTCTTGTCGTAGAACATGAAGAAGAGATAATAAGAGCAGCTGATGAAATAATCGATATGGGTCCTGAAGCTGGAAGGCTCGGGGGAGAAGTTGTCTATCAGGGAGGCCTTGATGTCAGCACAGCCAATCTGTCTCTTACTGCCGGATATCTAAGCGGACGTTTAGTTGTACCTGTTCCCAGGGTCAGAAGGAAATGGAATAGTTTTATTGAAGTAAAAGGCGCCCGGGAGAATAATCTGAAAGCAATTGACGTGAAATTTCCTCTGCATACAATAACTGCAGTTACCGGAGTAAGCGGGTCAGGAAAATCAAGCCTTGTATCTGATATCTTGTACAAAGTGCTTTCAAATAAAATTAACGGAAACAATCTTAAGCCGGGTCAGTTCAGAGATATCGTCGGGGATATATCCGGATTAACAGGAATCGAACTCGTAGATCAGAATCCAATAGGCAAATCAAGCCGGTCAAATCCTGTTACATATTTAAAAGCCTATGATGAGATACGAAAACTGTATTCAGAACAGCAGGCTTCTGTTCAGAACAACTTCAAACCGTCTCACTTTTCGTTTAATATAGAGGGAGGCCGTTGCGAAGAATGCCAGGGAGAAGGAATAATAAGGGTTGAAATGCAGTTTATGGCTGATGTCGAACTTACCTGTGAAAATTGTAAGGGGATGAGATTCCGGAAAGATATCCTTGACGTAAGATACCATGGTAAAAATATTTATGATATGCTTGAGATGACAATTGAGGAAGCTATTGATTTTTTTAACAGTCATACGGGGAAAAATGAAAAGAGAATCATCGAAAAGCTGAAACCATTGGCAGATGTAGGACTTGGCTATATAAAGATGGGGCAATCATCAAGTACTTTATCAGGTGGTGAAAGCCAGAGAGTTAAGCTGGCATATTTTCTAAGCCAGGAACGAGGCAGCGGGCATATTCTATTTATATTTGACGAACCAACAACAGGATTGCATTTTCATGATATAAACAAGCTGCTAAAGTCAATAAATGCATTGGTTGATCACGGTCATTCTGTTATACTCATTGAACATAATCAGGAAGTTATCAAAAGCTCTGACTGGGTTATTGATCTGGGACCGGAAGGTGGAGAAGATGGAGGCAGAATTGTTTTTGAAGGGAAACCGGAGGATCTTGCAAAATGCCAAGAATCTTATACAGGTAAATACCTTGCCCCTAAACTGAAATGATTATCTAAAAACAATGCAGGGAATATAAAATATGCAGGGTTATAAATAATGTAGGGAACAGTCGTGACTGTTCCCTACACAATTCTGTTCCCTACACAATATTTTTAAACCTGATTGGTTTTATTTTTTCATCTTAAATCCAAACATTATTGAAACGCAACCACTTGCAGGGGTATCTCCGGGTGCATTAAAGGAAGAAACCTTTACAATAAGTTTTAACTGCTGGCTTGACTGGAGTTTAAAA
>JANXXP010000051.1 GCA_025350595.1 Bacteroidota bacterium | reverse complement strand
TAGCATGCCATTTAGGATGATTTAATAAGAGATTTTAATAAATGTAAAAATTGCGGAAGCACTGTAGGGTTACAAGTGCATCACCGCCAATATCATATAAATCCTGAAACCAGAAATTAGACGAATCTTTACAAATTAATGGTGAAACAAATAAAGTTGCAGGGATATTGTGTTTCTTCAATATTGGAAATATAGTATTGTAAAAGGATATATCTCCATCATCAATTGTTATATGACAAGCTTCCAACAATTCAATTTTACCTTGGTAAAACAGATCTAATTGGTGAATATTAATCATTTGGAATCTTCTCTTTAGAAGTATAATTACTTTTTCAAACCAATCAATATCTTTTACTGCATGGAAGTGAAGTACTAAATTCATTTGATTTCTATTATGGTTTACGCACTTATTCTGATTTCAATACTTTTAAAACTAGGTCAATAGCTTCAAGTACTGATTTGTAATTAAGCCTTTTTCAAAATGCAGGTGGGCACTTTCATAATTTTGAGCGCCAATTTTAAGTAACTCCTCGTTACTTAAATTTATTATGTATCTTAGTGTTTTGCAAATAGAGTTATAATCCTTTGGATCAAATAGTAAATTTGAATTATTTGATAGGAAGTAGGGGATATCTGAGATTGTTGAACAAACTACAGGTTTACTACATGCCATCCCTTCACAAATGGCATTTGGAAAACCTTCGTAAAAACTAAAAAGTCCTACTATATCGGCATCCTGAGTGATTCTATTAATTTGAGAAGTTGCTGGCAACAATGAAATTACATTGCCAAGGTCATATTCCTGAATCTTTTGTATCGCCTCAGACATCGATGAATCTTTGCTGACTCCATACCATTCAATTAATAAATTTGATAATTCTGCAGCGCTTAACATTTTAAGTGCTTCTAGTAAGCCATCTAAATTCTTTAAATATCTGTGAGCTGATGCTACAATTAATTTTAGCTTTCCACTTTTTCTTGGAATGTAATCTGGTCTTGGTTTCCACTTTTCAAAATTAACTGAGTTGTAAATTACTTTACCTTTTGATTTTGGCAAAAGGGGGTTAATCGACTTCACAATATTTATATTTGAAAATGAATTGGCAACGACATAATCAGCAAAAAAATGAAACCAACGGAAAATAATTAGTTTTAGAGATTTAGTGATCCTGGGATTTGCACTTCGCTCTCCTACAACTAATTTCCATTTTCGGTAAGGAAAACCGGAAAGTTCGCAGTAGAAATTTGGTGATTCTAAAAAAGAAAGGACCGAGTCATACTTCCCTTTACGAATAAAACTGCGAATTTTCAAAAAACGACTAAAATACTTTGGTTCCTGAATATAATTAATGGGAATTCCAGCTTCTTCCAGGAAGTGATTAAAAAATGGAATTTGTTGATAAATAAGAAAGGAAACACTATGACCGTTTTCGCTAAATCCAAGAGCCAGTTCCACTAATTGACGTTGCGCACCTCCTTGACACAGACTATCTATTACACAGAGTATTTTCATTTATAATAGTTTGCTAACTAATAATTAATTTAGATGGATTTGGTTTTGACAGCATAACTGCCAACTGCATAGGCAAATATAATCCACCCTATTTTGTTGGTAAGGATTTGTCCTGACACAATTAAACTAAACATAGGAAATGCCAATAAAATTGGGAGTAATAGACCATTTGACTTATAAGTTTGATAGCCTTTTAAAAAAACCTGGTATAAAAATGATGTATAAATTATTAGTCCAACTATTCCTGTCAGACTGAGAACTTCAAGTATTACATTATGTGGGCTCATCGCCGCTCCACGAAAGGTAATCACTGAATATAGATCATATCCTGTATTTCCTATTCCAAATATAGGGTTTTCTATTATGGTTGGCATAACTTTACCCCATATCACATCACGTTCAGACATATCTCCCGTTTGTGCAGTGCTGAGAAGCCTGTCCCTCAATACTTCAGACTGCAATAGTAATATTCCAATTGCAACAAGTCCAACTAATCCAATAACAAGTGCAATTAATTTGCGTGATGGTTTTTCTGTTTTTAGAAGAATAAGGCCGGTAATATAACATGCAATAAGTGAAAGAAATGCTTTCCTTGAACCTGTTGCAAATAGAAAAATAACCATTATGGGCAAAAATGCAAGAAAAAAGTAACGCAATCGACTTATTTGTACTTTATTTTGTACCACTAATAAAAGTAGAACAATGATTCCGATACACATATTGATGCCTAAAGTATTTTGGTTTTCCTTAAACATTGTTAGTCGTCCTTCCTCATATTCAACACCGTATCCTACCAAATACATAATTGAAAAAACTATTGTCCCGATTGCAAAGAATAACATACCTTTTTCCAATATCAAATAGTCTTTGCGCGCATGGTTTACCAAAAACCAAAAGAGTAAAATATTTTGAAATATTGAAATATTAAAATATTCTTTTGAGACGTCGTTAATATTTAACAAACTCATCAACGTAAGAAGGCCAAAAAATAACCAGAGAGTAAGTAGAATATTACCGATACGATCAGTTTTTACAAAGAATTTTATTTCCGGGATTAATGTCATAAAATACAAAATCCCAGTGAACCGTGAAACTGAATAAGTAAATGCTTCCAGCTCCTTATTAACTTTATCTTTTAATTGCTCCTTTTCTGACAATTCAACAATTAACTGGCTTTGCAGCTCTTCTTTTACCACATATTCTTTAAGGAGATTTCTATTAGCAAAAATTCTATCCTGCACCTCGATTTTCAAACGATCAGAAATCGCCATCGTG
>JANXXP010000055.1 GCA_025350595.1 Bacteroidota bacterium | reverse complement strand
ATTTTTCTTTTCCTTGCTTCAACATTCCATTGTCCTGCGACTCTGTGTTCATTTACTACAGAAACATAATCATACAAAGCAACTATCGGGCAGATATGGTAAGGGATACAATACAAATGATCTCCGGTATTAAATCCCTTACCATATCTGCCCGACAGTTGCTTTGTATGATTATGTTTCTGTAGTAAATGAACACAGAGTCGCAGGACAATGGAATGTTGAAGCAAGGAAAAGAAAAATTACGGTTTAGATTGATTAAAGATTACCTTTTGTGAACCTTCGTGTACCCTTTGTGCAACTCAAAGTGACACAAAGGAATAGAACATTTAACTATGGGAAAAAAGCCATTAATATTTGATTCACATCTCGATCTGTCGATGAACGCACTGGAATGGAACAGGGATCTCAGGTGGAGTGTTGAAGCGATCAGAAAAAGTGAAGAAGGAATGACAGACAAGCCCGACAGGTCAAGAGGAACTGTCAGTTTTCCATCAATGCGTGAAGGGAATATTGGTATTTGTGTTGCAACCCAGATAGCCCGGTATGTCAAACCCGGAAATTATTTACCAGGCTGGAATTCCCCGGAGCAGGCCTGGGCGCAGACCCAGGGTCAGCTGGCCTGGTACAGAGCAATGGAAGATGCAGGTGAAATGGTGCAGATCAGTTCAAAGGATGATCTTGAGAAACATATGAAACTATTAAATGATCAGAATGGCACGTCTCCAATAGGGTATATTCTGAGTCTTGAAGGTGCCGATTCAATAATTTCAATGAAGTATCTCGAAAAAGCATATAGTTATGGATTGCGCGCTATCGGACCTGCACATTTTGGTCCCGGAACCTATGCCCATGGCACTGATTCGAAAGGTGGACTTGGATTGAAAGGACGTGAACTGATTAAAGAGATTGAAAGACTGGGCATGATACTCGATGCCACTCATTTTTGCGATGAAAGTTTTTGGGAAGCAATGAAACTTTTTAATGGTCCGGTATGGGCCAGTCACAACAACTGCAGGGTATTCGTGCCACATAACAGGCAGTTTTCTGATGAACAGATAAGAGAACTAATTCAAAGAGACGGGGTGATCGGAGTTGTACTTGATGCCTGGATGATGGTCCCCGACTGGGTCGGAGGAAAATCCGATCCGAAGGAGATGGGAGTTTCCCTGAAACTGATGATCAACAACATAGACCATATCTGTCAGCTGGCAGGAAATTCATTGCATGCAGGCATCGGGTCTGATCTCGACGGCGCTTTTGGCAAAGAGCAATGTCCATACGATCTTGAGACAATTGCTGACCTTCAAAAAGTTCCGGATATGCTTTCTGAAATCGGATATTCAGAATCTGATATCGAGAATATTATGAGTGTGAATTTTATTCGTTTTCTGAGAAACAACCTATCAAAGGCATAATTATTAAGAAGATACTTCACTTATTCAACTTTTAATTCTTCTAGATCTTTGCGCAAAATCTTAGCGTACTTTGCGGTTGAATTTGATCCTCCAAACAATTCAATAAAAAATTTGTTCTACTATAAAACACATACATATGAACATGCAAAATGCTTTTCACAATCTAAACTGGCTGGCAATATTTGTTGCGGCAGCCAGCGCTTTCGTTTTAGGAGGTCTTTGGTATTCTCCCCTCATGTTCGTTAAGATTTGGATGAAAGAGACTGGGATAACACCCGACTCTACAAAGAAAACCAACATGTTTAAAATTTTCGGATTATCGTTTCTATTATCACTGGTAGCCTCCTTCTTTTTAGCCATGTTTATTGGACATAATGCAGGAGCAGGATTTGGAGCCATGGCAGGATTTATGGCAGGACTGGGCTGGGTGTTCACTTTTATGGGTATAATCTGCCTTTTTGAATCTAGGTCTCTGGCCTACTTTCTGATTAACGCAATGTATAGTGTTGTCAGTTTGACGATTATGGGGTTCATACTGGGAGCTTGGAAGTAATAGTGAGAGCCATCCAAATTTGTTCTTAACTTTTGTCTTGTGATTTTTGTCTTTTGTCTTAAAAATTTAACTGTTGAGCCTCTACCGGTATAGATAAACAGTCCCCCGATAATCCTTGCTGTTATAATCTATGTCATCCCATCCATAAGCATGTATAATATAGAAGTAAACTCCGGGACTGGCTTTAATTGATGAAGTATTTATATTACCATCCCATCCTTTCCATGCTCTTAAAGTTTCGCCTTCTCCGAAAAAAGCATAAACCTTCAACCCGCTTTGGCTGAAGATTTCTACACTAATATACCTGAGTGATTTTGATTCAACCATAAAATTATCATTCATCCCATCGCCATTGGGAGTAAATACATTTGGTATATGAAGTTCGGAAGGATCAACAACAATTTTCGGATCAAGTCTCAATGAGTCAACGCATCCTTTATCGCTTACAATAGTCAGCTTTGGAGCATATTCTCCGGGTTTATAGTAAATATGAGGGTCGGGATTATTAAGATATGAGATGCTGTCCTTGCTGTGATCCTCAAATTCCCAGGTATATATTGAGCCTCGCACCGATTTATCAGTAAAGGTTACAGTTAAAGGAGCTTCTCCTTTTATCGGATCGACTGAAAAATCTGCTTTGGTAGTAATCGTCACATAAGGAAATGATGATTCGCTTACGCACCCGAAACTATCGCTCACTTGTATCTTATAAGTTACATCAACCAGTGGCGGATCAAAAGTCTGGGGAATTAAAGTCAAGTCGGGAAATGGTATTATTGAAGTCGGGTTGGATGACCATAAATACTTTACGCCATTTGGTAATTTTACCGGTAGTCCTGTAGATAAGTTTCTGTAATAAAAAGTATCAATAAGCGCCTTCCCCTTAAGCGCTACATAGTCGCATGTGCGGTTTTTCAGTTCAGCCAGGGCATAAGGTTTATCGATAAAGACCCATCCTACCAGGCTTGTATCATACCCTCCACTGATTTGAACTTTGTAACCCCCCTCGTCAAGATTGTTTACTGATGAATTCATTACCCCCGGTTCGTTTTTCAGAGAAACACTGAAGCTTTTGGTTATATCACTCCAGATGTACCAGGAGAAATTAAATGGTCCTGTTCCACGTGGACTAACAGCGCTGATGGTCCCTTTTTGTGACCCGGAAGAGTTACAATAAATAAACACAGGATCGTTAACGGCAGTGTGCCTGACAGCACTGGTTCCCGGAGCAGAAAGCTGAGCTGCAGCAATCAGCGGAAACAAAACTGTAATGATCAGAAAAAAGTAACGCACAGGCAATCAGATCTTAATATTAGAAACGCAATCTAAATCACTTTGGTATAATCTTATGCAAATCTAATAAAATAAGGGGAGAATTCAGATTCAGTCGAGATGAAAAACCTCATCCATATTCGTCCACCATTCTCCTGGTTTACGGTTGGCTAAAGGATCCTGCATTGGTTCCATAATAGCCCACCATTCCTGGGTCTTGGGATCAGCGGCCATCTTTGCCATATCGCCGGCGAAATCAGTTCCGGTGTATTCAAAATATGCGTAGAGCATTCCCTCTTTATGAAAGATAGAGTAGTTCTGCATATTACATTTCTTGATCATAGCTAGTACTTCAGGCCATACAGCTGCATGATATTTCTTATATCGCTCGAAATCCGCTGGTCTTACGCCTATCAACTGTCCGAATCTTTTCATATCCTTAATTTAATGATTGTATCTGTAATATTTGTAATCTGTTACAAGTATAGGAAAAATCGTGGAATTTCATAAGATGTTCAGAAGTTGAAATCCATTAACCGCAAAGTTCGCAATGTCAGTGTAAAGGACACAATGTTATAATCAAGATCAAAAGCTCTTTGCGATCACTGCGAAAAATCTTAGCAACCTCTAAGGTTAAGGCATTTCATTTCCCCTTTGGATAATGTTAATAAATATTCGCGTTTTAATTTTCAACATATCTTTTCATTGGCTCTGATATTGCTAAATTTGTCGGACCGGTACTCTGTAATTCAATAAATACATGACAACCAACTATTTAAACGACCTGAATGAGACTCAGAAACAGGCAGTTATCAATTATGAAGGACCTGCACTTATAATTGCAGGTGCAGGTGCCGGCAAAACAAGAGTACTTACTTATCGTATTGTTCATCTCCTGCAGAAAGAAGTTCCGGCAGGGAAAATTCTTGCCCTGACCTTTACAAACAAGGCAGCAAAGGAGATGAAGGAGAGGATTACCCGGATCGTCAATCCGGAAGTTGCCAGGTACCTGTGGATGGGAACTTTTCACTCGATTTTTGCAAAGATTTTAAGGATGGAAGGCGATAAGCTCGGATATAAATCGAATTATACTATCTACGATTCATCCGATTCCAAAAGCCTGATCAGGGCTATTGTTAAAGAATTAAATCTTGACGACAATATTTATAAAACAAATGTTATTTCATCAAGGATCTCATCAGCAAAAAACAGTCTTGTTACAGCAAGCATGTACAGTGCCGACAGCTCTATGCAGGAGTATGACAAATCGAGCAGAATGCCATTGCTTGCAGATATTTACAAGATTTATGCAGCGCGCTGTTTCAAAGCCAACTCAATGGATTTTGATGATCTGCTGCTGAATACAAATATCCTTTTCAGAGATTTCCCCGATGTGCTTTCAAAGTACCAGGAGAAATTTAATTATGTGTTGGTAGATGAGTATCAGGATACAAACTATTCACAATATCTGATAGTTAAAAAGCTGGCTGCTTCGCATAAAAACATCTGCGTGGTTGGTGATGATGCCCAAAGTATATACTCATTTCGCGGTGCACGAATTGAGAATATCCTGGAATTTAAGAATGACTATGTTGATTACCAGCTTTATAAACTTGAACAGAACTACAGATCAACTCAAACGATTGTGAATGCAGCCAATACCATCATCGCTAATAATGAAGGTCAGATTCACAAGAAAGTCTTTTCAATGAATGAAGAAGGGGAAAAGATTAATGTAATGCAGGCGATGACTGATTCTGAAGAAGGATTTAATGTATCGTCTGATATTTTTGATAAGAGATTTGCTCAGCAGCTAAACTGGTCGGACTTCGCGGTTCTTTACAGAACAAATGCCCAGTCGAGGATCTTTGAGGAGACACTGCGCCGGAAGAATATTCCCTATAAAATTTACGGCGGATTATCATTTTACGAACGCAAAGAGATAAAAGATATACTTGTTTACTTCAGAATGGTTATAAATCCTGAGGATGAAGAAGCGCTTAAAAGATCAATAAACTATCCCAAACGAGGAATCGGCGATACAACTGTTGATAAGATATTTGAACTGGCAGCAACATTAAATGTAACCCCATGGAGCATACTTCCCGAAGCAGGAAAACATCCTGAACACTTTAATGCAGGAACTGCCAAAAAGTTATCAATGTATGTCGATGTAATAAAAGCCCTAAGTTTAAATTCTGATACAATGGACGCTTTTACAAAAGCAAGGGAAATAGCCATGGGATCGGGAATAATGAGAGAGCTTAAGGAGGGTAAATCTCCTGAGGAAGTCAGCCGTTATGAAAACCTTGAAGAACTGCTGAATGCTATCAAAGAATTTACTGAAGCTGCCGATACAAACGGAGAACCAACCACACTTGAGTCATACATGGCTAACGTTTCACTTCTTACCGACCGGGATACAGAAAAAGAGGAAGACCGTAACAAGGTGACTCTCATGACAATGCATTCGGCCAAAGGATTGGAATTCAAACATGTATATATTGTTGGAATGGAGGATACCCTATTCCCATCGCCAATGTCATCGGGAAGCGCCCGTGAACTGGAGGAAGAGAGACGTCTGTTTTATGTTGCAATTACAAGGGCTGAAAAGCAGGCAACACTAAGCTATGCCCTGAACAGATACAAATGGGGTCAATTGGAAAGATGCAGTCCAAGCCGTTTTCTGAAGGAGATTGATCAGCAATTTCTGGTTTATCCTCAGACTGGAGGTAAACCTTTTAAGAGTAATATTCATCAGGGTACAAAACCATCAACATTCAGGGAGGAACCTCAGAAATATACGAAGGATGACAGGCTTAAAAAGATCATAAATACTGTACGTCCTTCTGACGCTGTATTTTGTGCGAGTGATTCATCTTTATTTTCAGAGGGTGATAATGTGGAGCATGAACGGTTTGGGAAAGGATTAATAATTTCAATTGAAGGCCAAGCTCCTAACACAACCGCTACGGTAGAGTTTGAAAAGAGCGGGAGTAAAAAGCTGCTTCTGAGATTTGCAAAACTAAAAAAAATTTAAAATATTTAATCGCCTTATTATAAGTCCATTACAAAATTTAGTTAACTTGATTTCCCCTATTTTCTGCCCCCTCTTGGGGCATAGCCGTCAATCTAAGAGTAGTATTGAAATATAGAGATTAGAATAAGTTTGTATATGGTGATCCTTTTTTAAAATCTTTTTCGGACTCCTTAGGTTGACGGCTATGCGGTTGGAGGGTAAAATCGGGAAGTAAAAAGTATGCTTTCCTATTTACCACCCACATTAATCTGACGCAGTGTGTATCCTTTTACAGACATGGATTTTGGGAAGTTTTCATTAATCTCTTTGGTTTCTGATTTCATGGTAAGCTTTCCTTTATCGTCATAACTCTCACTTGCGAGAACGATGCCATTATTGAAAGCTGGATTGCCATAATATGCAGACATTGAGGTATTTCTCCAGCCATTTTTGTCGATTTTCAACTTGGCGTCTTTTGTAAACCATACTTTCCCTGTTGTTTTGCTGTCGTCATTATTTACATAGGTATACTCATCGCATTTGTAACCTGCAACCACTCTTGTATTTCCTGTTTTAGTAAATGTAGGAGGTGGAGTATTCTTACCTTTTTTGCCGTTAGCATTTTGAGAAGCACTATCAGGAATGGCTGAAATCATTCCCATTTTCATCCCGTTTATATCGGTTAGCATGATGGAACATTTATTTTGCCCATCCATAATTATTTGAGCAACTATAGGAGTAGCTCCCTGATCTTTTGTGGAGATGCTTTTTGTTTCGACACCGGCACTCGGACTGGTTGCACTGTAGTACATATAAAAGTCCATTGTGGTAGGATCTTTTTTATCATAGGTTTCAATAACCATATAAATTCTTGAACCGAAACTATAATCCTCATTATATTTCAGGGTAATTTTATTCCCCATAAGTTTTGCAAAGTTCATTCCTCCACCTGATGACTCACTGCCTGAAGATGTTTTATTTCCATCGGCTTTAGAAGGCTGACCAGCATTGTTTATTGAGTCAGCCTTTGCCCTCTCAGCAGCTTTTTCCTTTTCCAGGGCAATTCTCTTTTCAGTTTCTTTGGTTGCAGCGCTATCGATTTGGTTATCGACTTCCTTGTTTGCTGTCCTCGCACCTGCATTGAGTACTTTCCCCATTTTATTCCTTAGCAAATTACCAACCTGACCATAAGATACTGAAGGTAACACAATCATAAAAGCTAGTAAGAAAAATAATGTCCTGGTTTTCATATTTTACAGAGTTTAGAATTAGAAGATAAAAATACGGTTTTTTTTCTTTCAGATACAAATGCCAGGACAAAATTAAAACTCACTATGCAGTAACCACTTCAACCTTAGGCTCTTTCTCTCTCAGTACTGATTCATATAAAGAAGCGAATGAACTTGAGATCCAGATTAGTGCCGGGAAAATTCCAACAATCAGCATGCATAATCCAAAGATAAAGATGAAGATAGATACAAATCCCATGAAAAAGATCTGCCATCCATGACCTTTAGTTAGCTTCCAGCTAAGTTCAACAGCTTCAATGGGATCGAGTTTTTTGTCCATTACAATATAGGATACAAACATTAACCTGCAGCCAATGATGATTCCGGGAATTATAAGTGCAAAGAAACCCAGAACAACCAGGGCAAAAACAAGCAGGTTTGCCAGGACAATATGCAGGTAATTTTCTGTAAAACCTTTAATAAGATATTCAAAATCAGGTTTAATTTTTCTTACAGCCTGAACGAAAATCATGTCCGCTCCAAAATCAAATATCGGTGCAACCAGAAAGGCATATAGCATTGCAAGTAGTGCAAAGAATGCTGCAAATATTCCTAAAGAACCAAGAGTCAAAAGACCCATCATATTATGTCCCAATTCATGTCCCATATTCCATGGAAGGTTATGAAGATCTGACATGTTAAAATTGAATTTAAACATTCTAAGCGGACCTGTTACTATTACCAGAACGACAACAACAAGGAATAATCTGAGAAAATTATCTGACATTACTCTCCATCCGGCTCCAAAACTATTTCCAAAACCCGGGACCAATTTGTATTCATTATTTGTTTCCATAATTTTAGTATTTAATTTTTCAAACTTTTATGAAGCAAATTTAAGCTGCCACTTTCTCATAGCCTGCATACTTAAGTAGTGATTATTTATTTTCCTACTTAAGTATGTAGTGCAATACTTTGGTTGTACTTATTTTTACCTATGCCTTTTACAAATTTTAATACCTTTATATAATGTTGCAATCTCTGGTATACCTGATTTTCATCCTATCTGTTGCTCTTGCTGCGGGGGGAGTTGCTCTCTCATCAAAACTCAGAGAGAAGTACCATCATGATATCTTTTCAACCCTGCTGTATTTCCAGGCATTCATTTTTACTTTCGGATTTTACGGAATTTGGGGACAAGCAGTTATTAAATCTTTTCTGTCGCTATATATTTCAGCTGATCTGCTTGAAAGAATCATAAATATTTCTGTTCTTCTTG
Source organism: Bacteroidota bacterium (assembly GCA_025350595.1). Lineage (GTDB taxonomy): Bacteria > Bacteroidota > Bacteroidia > Bacteroidales > VadinHA17 > LD21. Next base: position 22,670 of record JANXXP010000055.1, on the reverse strand, counting down.
GGCTACCATTCCTGGTATTTGCATGGTTAATGCTGATTCAGTTTTCGCTTGTGCTCTCAGGTAGGAAAACCAATAACTGGATTGTGGCTGGATTTCTCTTTTTCAATTTCTCGCTTATACTTATTACAGGATACTTTATATCTAAAACTGATGGAATAAAGCCTATTTCACTACTTAAGGGATTTTTTGTAGCACTTAACTTTGTATATTCATCCTTAGTAGCCCTGCTTGTATTATTTCCCAGAAAAAAGAAAGCACTGATTCATGATTATGACAGAAAAATTATTGCCCCAGCTATATTTTTCATAATGCTGGCGCAGTGTATTCCTCTGTTTTTCTACACTTCTGAATGGTATTTAGCTATAATATTCATCCTCACATTCTTTTCAGGAAACACATTTCTCCCTGTCTACCTGAACTACGGAACACTGCTATCAGCATTTACGAATGAACTGCCTAAAGATTTATCATTTGAAGAATTCTGCCGAAAATTTGAAGTTTCTCCACGTGAAACAGATATTGTTCGTGAGATATGCAATGGATTGAGTAATAAAGAAATATCCGGGAAACTCTTTATCAGTCTGCAAACAGTAAAAGATCATTCACATCGTATCTATATAAAGACAAATGTTAAAAGCAGGGTGCAACTTATTAATCTCGTGAAGGAGCTTAAAATTCTGTGACCTTTTTAAATATTTCAAGACGATTCGACGTTTTTTATCAAATAGTCGATAAAATATTTGGATAATGAAATTTTCTATCTTACTTTTGCTGCCTGAATAATCAGTGAATACTTTATCACAATGTTAGTACAACACGAAGAGGCAAAGATGAAGATTATTGATATTGCACGCAATATCTTCACCCACTTTGGATTTAAAAAAACCACAATGGAAGAAATTGCCCATGCTACCAGAAAGGGAAAGTCTTCGATATACTACTACTTCGGCAGCAAGGAAGATATCTTCAAAGCTGTTGTTGAGAAAGAGGCGGAAGAACTTAAAGAAGAATTGTACAGGAAAATATCAGAAATAGAAGACCCGATAGAACGTTTAAAAGTCTACATTACGGTAAGAATGCGTAAATTAAATCAACTTACAAATTTCTATACTGCACTTAAGAGCGATTATTTAAGCCATCTCGAGTTTATTGAACAGATTCGAAAAAGCTACGATCTCGACGAAATAAGAGTAGTTGCCGGAATAATACAGGACGGAATCGAAAGCGGTAAATTTGCTGTTGAAGATCCACAACTCAGCGCTGTTGCAATTGTAACAGCAATGAAAGGCCTGGAAGTCCCACTGTTTTTAAACAAGGAACATGCAAATTTCGAAGTCAGATTGAACAACCTTATTAACTTTCTTTTTTATGGCATAGTAAAACGATAATTTTTTTTACTCAACATTCGACCATTTTACCTTTTTAGTCGAACGTACCAAACGTCAAATAATAAAATAATCATCTAAAATATTATGAAAACCAGACTCCAATTTCTTATTATGACATTCACATTCTGCACCATGATGTGTAAAGTAAACTCACAATCATTACAGGTTTCACCTGAACTTAAAAAACTGATAGATCTTTCGGTGAACAGAGATAGAAACGTTGCTGAAAAGGAGATCGATAAACAAATAACTGAAGTTCAGCAGAGAGCAGTCCGTTCTGCTTTCATTCCGAAACTGGAAGTCGGAGGCAAATATATGTTCGCTTATTCAACCCTCAACTCAAAAATAGGTAATATTGAAGGTCTTGAAAGTATCGGGAAGTTGCAGGAATTAATGAAGAGCCCTGCTTTTCCTGTTATGTTTCCATCGCTTGCAAGCCTTACAGGTGAACTCACAAAGCTCCAAACACTTTTAACCCAACAGGGAATACAATTGCCCTCTGTTTCAGGGGATCCCTCAGGAGATTTGTATGGTAGTTATTTTGGAGTTGATGCTACTGCGACAATGCTGCTTTATAGCGGAGGCCAGGTTTCAAATATCGCCAAAGCTTTGACTGAGAAGATAAAAGCAGAAGAAGCATTATCGGATAAAAGTAAGTCGGATGTGATCAGCGAGGTGATAATTATCACTCCCTTCCTTCTATCGAGTATCTTCATGGGACTGACCATCTCGGTCATTTTTTAGAATCGTGAAAGTTCAATGATGCTCTACTTATGGACTTCAATTCCCTTGCTCTTTTTATCAGGAATAATATGGCCATTATCAAATTTCAGTACTTTATGGTTGATGGTTCGTGAAATATTCCCCTCTTCAAATGCGATCCTGGGATATATTAAAATGAACTCTCTGGCTGCATCAATTTCCGAAACCAGGCAAGAGATTATTGCTCTATGGATACAGTCCGGAGTCTACTTCATAACAGCTTGTATTACTTACGGCTACCAGGTAAGGTTTTCGTCACACCTGCGCCTGGACCTCTTGTCGCATTCCTTTAAGGAAGTTCGGCAACGAATCAGGAATGGATTATAACTAATTAATATATATACAGTTAAACAATAACACTAATTTGATAACAAAACAAAAATGAAAACAAAAATTATTTTAATTGCAGGATTAGCAGCGATGCTGTTTACCTCACAGAATTTACAGGCACAGTTTAATTATGGATTACATGCAGGAGCCAACCTTGAAACACAGGCTGAGCTTGGAGAACTATGGAATAACTGCGAAGTTTACCAGGGATACATGTTAGGAGGATTTCTTGAATATAAAACAGGAAAGATCCTGTCTCTCCATACAGAATTAAATTATCAGAAGAAAGGTGAAAAAGTCAAAACATCACTTGAAGGAGTTCAAACTATTAACAGAAGGGAATTCAATTATCTTTCAGTTCCGCTATTGGTTAAAGGAACATTTCACGATGAAGGAATAAATGAAAATATGGACCTTACCTTCTTTGCGGGACCATATGCAGGCTACCTTACCTCAGCAAATTCGCGATTAGAAGCTGGCAACAAAACCTCTCCGGTTGCAATTGAAGGGCAGGCTGAAAAAGCTGATTTTGGTGCAATTTTCGGTGGTGGCGTAATTTACAAATTGAGTAATGGAGGAGCAATTATTACAGAAATCAGGTATGAAATGGGGTTATCGAAAATTGACAAACTGAACCAGTATCTTCGAAATAAAGGATTTGGCCTGACAGTAGGATATCGATTCTGATCTCAAATTGGTTTTATTTAACAGACCAGGTCGTTTACTCAGGTATACGACCTGATCATGTTTCATCAGCAAACTTAAGATATAATATTACTCTTCCGTTAGTGAATTCCAGACTGAAACTGTCTCCCAGTGCCTCGTTCAATGTAGCAACCCACCAGTTTGAAATTTTAACCCCACTCAGAGGAAATTTCAGCCCTGTTGAAGTAATTTCTATTTCAGGATCAATTGAAAAGAGCGACATCTGCTGCCCCTCAAAGGATTCGACAGAGCAACTTTCCAGGAATGGTATAAAAATACCTGTATCTGTCACCATTTTTACATTCATGGTTTTTGCGTACTCAGCTAACAGAGATATATTGCCGATTGTATGATCCTCTCGTTTCCCTGTGGCTCCTATGATAACTATTTCATTATAGTTCATTTCACGACACCATTGAACAGCTTTGGTCAGATCATTCGTATCCTGACTTTCATCAAGGAAAATCCGGTCTGCAAACCTGATAGCAAGATTTTCGGTAAGCGAATCCAGATCTCCGATGATTGCATCAGGTATATATCCGGCATTAACAAGATTTCCCGCACTTCCGTCGCAACATATAATTTGCTCCGCATTCTTCAGAAATGCAAGAGGAATCTCATGCTCAGGAAAGGTGCCATCTGCGACAATAACTGTATTGAAAATCTGCTTATCTGTCATTTTATAATTCCTGGCAAATCATTATTTATTGTTTTCTTCCACTCCACAAGTCCTACGAACGACATAATACAATACACAAGATACAAAATTACTGTCGGATAGAGCCCACGCCAAATAAAAAGAACTGACGATACAGCATTTACAACAATCCATAAAAACCAATGTTCATAAATTTTACGGGCCAGCATCCATGTCGCAACAATTGACAAAGATGTTATGAATGAATCCCACTCAGGCACTGGTGAATCTGTAAGTCTTGAAAGTCCAAAAAACATTACCAGATACAAAAACACGAAAACTATCGTCAGTATAACTCCTGTTCTGAGATTCACTCTCGTTACTTTCAATTCTTTTTTCTCCTCTTCCTCAGTAAGAGATTGCTTTAGCGAAGTCTGACCTACTTCCTGCCTCCCGCCTTCTGCCTCCCGCCTCCCGCCTTTCTTCCACCAATACCACCCCAGCACGCTGATCACCAGATAGTAGCCCTGCAGACTCATATCCGCATAAAACTTGTTAGCGAAAAAGATCCAAATATAAACAGCAGATGTCACTATACCCACCGGCCAGAGCCAGATGTTTTGCCTGATTTCCAGTATAACATATATTATCCCTGTAACTGCTCCGAAAACCTCAATGTAATGACTTGATATCCAATCTGACATATTCATTATAAAGATTTTTTATCAAAATTTTACATCAACTCTAAACATGAAATTTATTCCCGCCTGAGGAAAATATCCGTCCATAATATATTGCGAACCGCCCTCATTATATTTATACACCCAGGCATTTGCTTCATACTTTTTATCGAAAAGATTATTTACTGCAAACTGACATGTAAGCTCTTTAAACATCTTATTTTTAATTAAATAGGAGAAAGTAAGATTTTGAAGGAGATATGAATTCAACATTCTGTCTGAGTTTTGAGTATTATCAATGTATTGTTTACCAACGTATTTAGTATTAAGACCCAAATGAAGATTTTTAACAGGATTATAATCTAAAACTGAACCTGCCGTAATTGAAGGGGAAAAAGAAATTGTTTTGTTTTTCAGAGTAATCTTATCCTGTACTCCTGTATCCCAATTATCAGTTAAGTCATCAAAAACCGTAATGATATTCCGGCTTAGAGTTAAATTTCCATACCAGTTTAAGTTTTTAAGAATCTGGATACCTGATTCCAGTTCAATACCCTGCCTGTAACTTTCAGGGACATTTGTCAATACAGGAGCTCCAACATTATTAATTTCGCCTGTCAAAATCAGCTGATCAGCATAATACATATAAAAGAAATTCCCCTTGAGCATGACTTTTGAAGAACGAAATTCATACCCAGCTTCATAATCATATAGTTTCTCAGGGACAGGTATTTTGCCGGGATCAGCATCTGTGAAATTTCCACGGTCAGGTTCTCTTTGTGAGATCCCGAATGAACCATATAGCTTTTGTTTATCACTTAAGCTATACATGATTCCAGCTTTAGGATTAAAAAAATTGTACTTATGACTCTGAGTGACGTCCTTCAGATAATCATCAAACCCTCCGATTGAGTAAGAAATATTCCTTAACTGTAAATCAGCATAAAGATTTAAGCTTGTGGTAAGGGAATAATTAATTTTCAGGAAGGTATTTAAATCTTTTTTGTCACCTGTACCCTTATACCAGCGGTATTTTTCTCCATCAAATGTTACAATCTTAGCCCAAACAATATCTCCGAAATGATTACCCAGATAGTGATTCCATCCGCCACCCAGTACAGTATTGATTTTTTTCTTACTGTAATTTAAAGAGTAGGTAACTCCATAGAAATCATTATCCAGCCACTTTTGGGTTATAAAATCCGTAGTGGTGATTGTATCTGAACCATTGATCGCAAGCGGCAGATTATATGAACTGAATTTTGAGTCTTTCTGAAGATTTTCGTAGTACCCCTTTCCCTTTGTGTAATGCAGTGCAACATTTGCACTGAGGTAATTGCTGACTTTCTTCGAATAATGAATCTGGTAATTATCCTGCCAGTAATTATCAGTTTCATTTTTGTAGTTATAAGGATTATATGTTCTGTTGGTTTTTAATGAATCTTTCGGAACCCCTGACCAGGCCTGATAAGTACGTTCAGCCCCCGAGAAGACAATAATTTTCAGAATACTTGATTCACCGTACAAGGTTCCTGATACATAGAATGATTTTAAATCGCTGAAAGCCCGGTCGATATACCCGTCGGACCAGATCTTTGACAGGCGTGCATCAATAGCAAACTTTTTATCAATTAATCCGGTACCAATATTTAAAGTGTTTTTTGAAGTGTTAAATGATCCATAAGATGAATTGTACTCTGCATAAGGCTCATTATTAAGACTCGCAGTCTGAAAGTTGATGGTTGCCCCAAAAGCTCCGGCTCCGTTTGTTGAAGTGCCAACTCCGCGTTGAATCTGCAGATTATCAGTCGATGATGCAATATCAGGAAGGTCGACCCACCATACTCCGTGCGATTCGGCATCATTAACCGGTATTCCATCGATTGTGACATTAATTCGTTTTACATCAGACCCTCTGATGTTGATATTTGTATATCCTACACCCGTTCCGGCATCGGAAGATACAACTATTGACGGAGTATAGTTTAACAAATAAGGAATGTCCTGGGCACTACTGTTTTTCGAGATTGCTGCTTTGCTTACTGTTGAATATGACATCGGAGCATTCTCTCCGGCCCTGGTTGCACTTACAAACACCTCATCTGTGATGAATGCTTTCTCTGAAAGACTTATATTCAGAACAGCTTCCCCTTTAAGTTTAACTTCCTTTACCTGTGTTTCATAGCCAAGGAATGAAAATCTTAATGTATAATCGCCATCCTTAAGATCTGTGATTGAGTAAGATCCATCTTTATCGGTATGAACGCCAATGAAGGTAACTTCTATCGTCACACTGGCACCAGTCAGAGCGTTACCTTTCTCATCAGTAACCTTACCTTTTATTGCTGCTCCCTTAACCTGATTAACAGACGCTAATGAAGCTAGCTGTAAACCCAGAAACAGGACAAAATACAATAGCTTTCTCATTTTCAAAATAAATTAATATTAATTTTCAGAAAATGAGGCTGTTATGACTTGCTGATTTGTAAGATACTCTTCTTTCCCTCCGCCGGCATTACCCGGATCAGGTTTAAGGGTATAATCTCAGCCCGTAATTATAAGGCACCCCATTTCTTGATAGGGCAAAGTTAAGATCTTTTAGAAGATATTTTCAATTAATTGCTAAATTTGCGGCCTAGGAAAGGAAATATGATGAAAAAGTTACTCGAAAAACTTAATTATAAAGGGCAGGAAAGAATAGCGCTTATAAACACTGAAGAGAATTTCACCATTTCTGTTTCCAAAGAACTCGTTAATGTGATTATTGATAAGGAGATTGACCCACGGTACCCATATAGCTTTATAATAATTTTTGTTAAAACGATTGCAGAAATTGATTCTATCTCTCCTTTAGCGCTTCACAACCTTATGGCAGACGGAGTTTTATGGTTTTGTTATCCGAAAAAAACATCTAAATTTTTTAAGTCCGATATCACACGCGATCATGGCTGGAAATCACTGAATGATTCCGGACTTCACGGTATCAGAATGGTAGCTGTTGATGATGACTGGTCTGCCTTGCGATTCAGAAATGCAAAGTTTATTAAATCAACAAACAGGCGTTTCACTCATTAATAATATTATAATTTTTTAATCTAAACATATGATACGGATTATTGTATTTTCAATTTCACTCATTGCGCTTGCCTTTGTATTATACCTTCTTTTTAACAAGAGGCAAAAACCATGGAATGAAATGACTGAAAAGGAACAAAGGACTAAAAAAATAATGGTTGCAAGCGGGACTACAGTTTTTCTGGCCGGCTTATTAGCTACATATTTTCTGGGTAAAAAGAAATAAATCAAACAAGTTGTTATCGGAAATGATAACTACAACCAAAATTGAAACAGAGCTTGGCATAATGATTGCCGGAGCCGTTGAAGAAGGAATCTGCCTCCTTGAATTCAGTGACAGAAGAATGCTGAATACTGAATATAAAGACCTTTCAAGGTATTTTAAAACAACAATTGAGGATGGAGAGAACGTACATTTCAAATCTCTCAGAAAACAGTTAAAAGAATATTTTGAAGGCACACTTAAAGAGTTCTCATTGTCTCTTTGTACGCCGGGTACTATCTTCCAACAAGCGGTTTGGAAGGAACTTATGAATATTCCTTATGGTGGAACACGCTCCTATCTTGAACAATCCATAGCACTCGGCAAACCAGAATCTATCCGTGCAGTTGCAAATGCCAACGGAATGAATCGTGTTTCAATAATTATCCCATGTCACAGAGTAATTGGCTCTGACGGTCAACTTACGGGCTATGGAGGTGGATTAATAAGGAAGAGATGGCTTCTCGATCATGAAAAAAAACACTCCGGGAAACCCGTTGACTTATCACTTTTCTGAAATAACTTTAAACAGAAATATTTAACATAAACTTTCATAGGATGAAAACACTCATTTCCAGAAAAAATCTATTGCTTCTGCTGTTTTTTTCTTCTCTAATCCTGTTTACCGGATGCGCTAATAATGAAGCCGTTAAACAATGTCTTACCGGACACACCTACGGCTTTTTAGGAGGATTGTGGCACGGATTTATTGCCCCTTTCGACTTCATCGGAATGCTCTTTAATGATAAAATAACAATGTACGCCCAAAATAACAATGGCGGATTATATGCACTCGGATTCCTGTTAGGCAGTGGTGGCTGGGGGTTCTTCGGAAGCAAAGGGGCAAACAGAGTACGAACCGGGAGAATTAATTTCCATTCGCAGAAATTTGATCATGCGGAGATAGTAGAGTAGCGATAAAAGCCCTTTCGCCCATTTAATAAATTGTATAAAAATGAGGCGTATTCAAAATTATTTTAATTTTTTGCATGGATTTACTGAAATATTCCTTTCCTTTGTACCTGGATTATGCAATTATGAAACTTATATTTAACAATTGGTGGTGGCAAGTCTTACAGGCAAAAGTCTGGAGATGAGATAGTACTGCTATATTGTATAATATACCAACGACCTGTCGGACTCCGACAGGTCGTTTTGTTTTTAACCCGGAATAAAAATTTTACAAATGAAAGAATCAAGACTCATCACAAGTATACATCCCTTTCCTGCCGGATTGGCGGATATTATTACACCCGTTACAATTTACCTCAAAATAAGAGATAAGTTTCCGAATACAATATTGCTTGAAAGTTCTGATTATCATGGCAATAGCAATAGTATGAGTTATATTTGTTTCGATGTGATGGGAGAGTTTAAAGTTGAGGATTATAATATAACTATCAGTTTCCCCCACGGCAACAAAGATCAAATCATAATAAAAGACAAACATACTTTGCCAGATGTTTTCAATTCATTTCTGAAGTCTTTTAAAATTGAAAGTAACTCAGATCTTATGGGAATTTCTGCAAACGGGTTGTTTGGCTATACTTCATACGATGCTGTAAAATACTTCGAGGATATTCACTTAAGTAAAAGTGCCGATGATCAATATAAGATCCCTGATATCTGTTATTCACTTTACAGGTATATTATTGCCATCAACCATTTTAACAACCGGATCTATCTTACAGAGAACCTTCAGGAAGGAGATAACAGCAGACTCGAGGAAGTTAAAAGTCTGCTTCGTAATCGCAGTCTCGGATCGTTCCAATTTAATTCACTGGATGATGAAAAATCAAATATTAAAGACAATGAATATATTGAAATGGTAAAAAAAGGCAAAAAGCATTGTTTTCTTGGTGATGTGTTTCAGGTCGTTCTGTCGAGGCAATTCAGTCAGCTGTTTCACGGTGATGAATTCAATGTTTACAGGGCATTGCGAAATATAAACCCTTCCCCCTACTTGTTTTATTTCGACTATGGAGGATATAAACTTTTCGGATCATCTCCTGAGGCGCAACTGGTTATCGAAAAAGGAATGGCAAGGATAAATCCTATTGCAGGTACCTTTAAAAGATCAGGGAATGATGAGCAGGACAGACAACTGGCAATTGACCTTGCAAACGACAGTAAAGAAAATGCGGAGCATGTTATGCTTGTCGATCTCGCAAGAAACGACCTAAGCAGGAACTCCGATAATGTGGTTGTAAAAACCTTCAGGGAAGTTCAGTTTTATTCACATGTTATTCATCTTGTTTCAGAAGTAACCGGACAACTCAGGCCAGGTTATAACCCGGTAAAAATTTTCGGCGATTCCTTTCCGGCAGGTACTCTTTCAGGAGCACCAAAAATAAAAGCAATGGAACTAATTGATTCAATTGAGAACCGTAACAGAGGATTCTACGGTGGGGCAATAGGTCATATCGGATTCAACGGAGACATAAATCATGCAATAATGATCCGTTCATTTCTCAGCAGAAATAATACCTTATATTATCAGGCAGGAGCCGGGATAGTAGCTGCATCAGTCGAAGAGAACGAACTTCATGAGGTTAATAATAAACTCGGAGCATTGAAAGCAGCTATTGCAGGCGCTTCGGGAATTTAGAAATATAAATAGAAGGAAAATGAAAATAATGGTATTAGACAATTACGACTCTTTCACATACAATCTGGTGCATATACTTAAGGAGCTTACCGGTGGACCTGTAGATGTTTACAGAAATGATGAAACAGAACTCGACAGAATTGCAAAATATGATAAAATTCTGATCTCTCCGGGACCCGGGGTTCCTGATCAGGCAGGAATTACAAAGAAAATGATTAGCCATTTTGCTGCAGAAAAAAGTATTCTGGGTGTCTGTCTTGGATGCCAGGCAATTGCTGAAGCATTCGGAGGGAGTCTGATAAATCTTGAAAAAGTTTATCATGGAGTTGCGACCGGAATTAATGTTCTGGATCAGAATGACAGAATATTCAAAGATCTTCCTGAAAACTTTACAGCCGGAAGATATCATTCCTGGGTAGTAGACGAACAGGGTCTTCCTTCCTGTCTCAAAATAACTGCCACCGACGATGAAGGAATGATAATGGCGCTGTCTCATTCAACTTATGATGTAAAAGGGGTCCAGTTTCATCCTGAATCAGTTCTTACAAAATACGGTAAACAAATAATTTCCAACTGGCTTAACGATAAAAAAAATCTGGTCTGATAAATTGAAACAAATGAAAGAAATTCTGCAAAAATTAACTTCCCATATCCCTCTTGAAAGAGAAGAAGCAAGGAGTATATTAAAACGGATTGCAAGAGGTGATTACAATAATTCCCAGGTGACTGCTTTTCTGACAGTTTATATGATGCGGATGATCACTGTTCATGAACTGGCAGGCTTCCGTGATGCACTTCTTGATTTATGCATCTCAACCGATCTTTCTGAATTTAATACTATCGATCTTTGCGGGACAGGAGGAGATGGTAAAAGTACATTTAACATTTCGACCCTTGCATCATTTGTTGTAGCCGGAGCAGGCGGAAAAGTTGCCAAACATGGTAATTATGGTGTCTCATCTCCCTGCGGTTCAAGCAATGTGCTGGAATTCCTTGGGTACAAATTTACCAACAACCGCGATATACTCAGAACCCAGCTGGATAAAGCAAATATATGTTTCCTGCATGCTCCCCTTTTTCATCCTGCAATGAAAGCTGTTGGTCCGATAAGGAAGGAACTGAGTGTGAAAACTTTTTTTAACATGCTTGGACCACTTGTAAATCCGTCTTTCCCAATGAATCAGTTAGTTGGTGTCTGGAATCTTGAAACTGCAAGATTATATAATTACATCTATCAGGAAACCGATAAGAACTACACAATTTTATATTCTCTTGATGGGTACGACGAGATTTCCTTAACAAGTGAATTCAAAATGATATCCAACCATGAAGAAGAGCTTCTTTCGCCTGAAAAAATAAAATTTCCAAGACTTGCAGCTGAAGATCTGAGGGGAGGAACAAATGTGGAAGAATCTGTAAAGATTTTTATGAATATCCTGAAAGGCAAAGGTACTACCGCTCAAAAAGCCGTAGTAGTTGTTAATTCAGGTTATGCGCTGAGAAAAATATTTCCGGAGAAGAGTCTGACTGAATGTTTTGAAATGGCAGAAAATTCACTCAGGGGAGGCAAGGCTCTGAATGAACTTAAAAAACTTCTGACCCTGTAATAACATGGATATACTTGATAAAATAATTGCTTATAAACGAAATGAAGTCAGAGCTGCAATAAAACAGGCTCCTGTTAGCAAACTTGTAACTTCATCCTTTTTTAAACTTGAGATGCCTTCCTTTTTTAAGGCTCTGGAAAAACCTGAACCTTCAATCATAGGCGAGTTTAAAAGGAAATCTCCGTCAAAAGGAGTTATCAATTCCTCTGCCAATGTTGAAGAGGTGGCAAAAGGATACCAGGAAGGGGGAATCACAGCAATTTCAATTCTTACCGATAAAGAGTTTTTCGGAGGAAATAATAATGACCTTCATACTGTAGCATGTTTTGCAAGTGTGCCTTTACTTAGAAAGGAATTTATAATTGATGATTATCAGGTAATTGAATCAAAATCAATCGGGGCTTCCGCAATTCTTCTAATTTCGTCAGTTTTAAGCAAAAAAGATCTTGCCAGACTATCAGCGCTTGCAATCAATCTAGGGATGGATGTCCTACTCGAAATTCATGATGAAAAGGATCTCGATAAATTGGATAATAAAATAAGGATCATTGGCGTTAATAACCGCAATCTTAAAACATTTAAAGTTAGTTTTGAAAGTTCTTCGAACCTCATTGGTCTTTTACCTGCCAATTGTCTTAAAGTTGCAGAAAGTGGTTTTCAGACCACTGATGATGTAAAAAGGCTGTATTTATCCGGGTACAATGCTTTTCTAATTGGAGAAAAGTTTATGGGTTCAGGAAACCCGGGAAAGACTGCAACAGATTTTATATATGATCTAAAGGAGAAAATGAAATGAGTCTGAAGATAAAGGTTTGCGGTATGCGGGAACCTGATAATATCCTTGAAACAGTTGAACTTAAACCCGACTATATGGGATTTATTTTCTACAATTTATCACCACGGTATACCTCAGATATTTTAGATCCGAAAATAATTTATGAACTTCCCGGTAATATAAAGAAAATCGGTGTATTCGTAAATGCTGATTTTATAGAAATAACATGGATTGCCAGAAAATATTCACTCGATCTGGTTCAGCTTCATGGAAATGAAACATCGGATTTATGCAGGCTTCTGACAAATGAAGGTTTAAAAGTAATAAAAGCTTTCCCAACTAAAGGGAACACCAATTTTGAATCATTTTCAGATTTTATATCTCACACAGAGTACTTCCTTTTTGATACCGCGACATCAGAGTACGGAGGTTCAGGGAACAGATTTGACTGGAAAATACTTGACAGATACCATTTGGGGCATCCTTTTTTTCTAAGTGGTGGAATTTGCGAAAATGATGTCGGACAAATCCTTGAAATTAATAATCCGGAATTTTACGGGATAGATCTGAACAGCAGGTTTGAGATCAGACCCGGATTAAAAGACATTAAAAAGCTTGGAAAATTCATATCTGATATACGATTAAAAAAAGAAGCATTATGAATGAAACATTTATAGCTGACAAAGATGGATACTATGGAGATTTCGGGGGTGCCTTCATTCCTGAAATGCTCAGGCAGAATGTTGAGTCGTTAAGGGCTGTCTATCATGATGTTATTGAATCAGCTGAATTCAAAAAGGAGTTTAACATGTTATTAACAGATTATGCAGGACGTCCTTCCCCATTGTTTTTGGCAAAACGGCTGAGTAAAAAGTATGGAGCAAGGATCTATCTTAAGCGTGAAGACCTTAATCATACCGGTTCTCATAAAATAAACAACACCATTGGACAGATTTTACTGGCAAAAAAGATGGGAAAAACGAGGATCATTGCTGAAACCGGAGCGGGGCAGCACGGTGTTGCCACTGCCACTGTTTGCGCACTTATGGGACTGGAATGTGTAGTATACATGGGCGAAACGGATATGATAAGGCAGGAACCAAATGTAAAACGCATGGAATTTCTTGGAGCCAGGGTAGTAGCGGCAAAAAGCGGTAATAAAACACTCAAAGATGCGACTAACGAAGCACTACGCGACTGGATTTGCAATCCGGAAAATACTTTTTATATAATTGGTTCTGTTGTAGGACCCCATCCCTACCCCGACATTGTAACAAAATTCCAGTCAGTAATAAGTGAAGAACTGCTCTACCAGCTAAAAGCAAAAGAAGGCGTCGGGAATCCCGATTATATTATTGCCTGCGTCGGAGGAGGAAGCAATGCAGCAGGAATATTCTATCATTATATAAACAGAAAAAATGTAAAACTCATAGGCGTTGAGGCTGCCGGAGAGGGGATTAAAACAGGGAGGACAGCCGCAACAATAACAGTCGGGGACGCTGGCATAATACATGGAAGTAAGACAATCCTTATGCAGAATGAAGATGGACAGATAACCGAACCGTACTCAATTTCTGCCGGACTGGACTATCCGGGAGTAGGACCGTTACATGCATGGCTGTCAAAGACAGGAAGAGCCAGATATATGAATGCTACAGATACAGAGGCTCTTACAGCTGCTTATGAACTTACCCGTCTTGAGGGAATTATCCCTGCTCTGGAATCGGCTCACGCTCTTGCCGTTCTGGGAAAACTGAGTTTTAAGGAAACGGACCTTGTAGTTGTTAATATTTCAGGAAGAGGAGATAAGGATATGCTGGCATATACTGACGCAAAAAAACTGTTCCCCTAAAGTGCCGGTTATTTTTATCAATCAAATATTTCAGAATAAAAAAATGAGTATTTGGAATCATGCATATGTCCTCATTGATTTTCAAGCGTTTTCGGATAGATTATAAAGAATTACCAATAGTTATATAAAAGCAGAAAGAATGAATCGAATTGAAGTGTTATTTAGTACTAAAAAGAAAAATATACTTTCCATCTATTTTACTTCAGGATTTCCAGATCTGAACGATACAAAAACTATTATCAAACATCTGGATAATTCGGGAGTGGATATGATTGAGATCGGGATGCCTTTTTCCGATCCAGTTGCCGATGGACCAGTAATACAAAGAAGCAGTGAAAAAGCGCTTCAGAACGGCATATCTTTAAGCCTGCTTTTCAATCAGTTATCACAGGCCAGGGAAATTACAGATCTTCCGTTGATTATCATGGGATATATAAATCCGGTTTTCAAATACGGGATGGAAAATTTTCTTTTGAAATGCCGGGAGATGAGTATTGACGGTGTAATCATTCCTGATCTTCCTCCTGAAGAATACCTGAAATCATATGCAACTCTCTTCAAAAAGTATGGTGTGATAAATATTTTTCTCATATCGCCTCAAACCACTGATGAAAGGATTACCTATATCGATAGTATTGCAGAAGGATTCCTGTATATTGTATCCACCTCAGCGACAACAGGTTCTGTAAACCACTTTGATAAGGCACAGATTGACTATTTTAAAAGAATTAAAGCCTTAAATCTTAAAAATCCGTCCCTGATAGGTTTCGGAATTTCTGATGAGGTCTCATTCCATAAGGCTTGTGAATATGCAAACGGAGCAATTATAGGCAGCGCCTTTATACGGGCTCTTGAAGAAAATGGTCCATCAATTGATAATATAAACCAATTTGTCAGGAAAATACGCGATTGAAATTAATATTCACCTTCATTATTGCTATTTTTACAGATATAATCGATACACTTATTTAATATCTGCATTATTATGCAAAGGCTATTCTCAATTCTATTTATGATTCTGTCTTTAAGCTCATTCTCACAGAAGAATGATTTCATCTATTTATGGCCGGGCAAAGTCCCGGGAGAAGCTAAGGAAAAACATGCTCCTGGTATAGATACACTTAGAAAAGATGGGGTACTGCGCATCAATGAAATTACAAACCCGGCAATGGAAGTTTTTCTGCCTGATCAAAAAATTAATACCGGGGCAGCCGTTATAATATGCCCGGGTGGTGGATACAGTATACTGGCTTATGACAAAGAGGGGACTGAAATTGCTGCCTGGCTCAACAAACTTGGCATTGCAGGATTTGTTCTTCAATACAGGGTGCCGAACAAAAAAGAAGGTGCACTTCAGGATGCTCAGCGAGCAATAAGAATAGTATTAAGAGAGGCAAAAAGATGGAATATCAATGCTGAAAAAATAGGTATTATGGGCTTTTCAGCCGGTGGCAGTCTTAGCGCCCGGGCCTGCACTAATTTTACCAGAAAAACTTACTCTCCTGTTGATGAGACTGACAGTTTACAATGCAAACCTGCTTTTGCAATGCTTATATATCCGGCCTACCTCGATCAGGGACCAAACTTTTCACTCACCCCTGAATTAACAATCAGCAGGGAAGTGCCTCCAATGTTCCTTTTTCAGACAGCAGATGACCCATATGGAAACAGTGTACTCGTTATGGCAGGCGCTATGAGAAATGCAAAGCTTCCTGTGGAATTACATCTACTGCCAAAAGGAGGACATGGATACGGATTACGACCAGGAAATGAAGCTCCAGAGACATGGCCTGTTCTGGCTGAAAAATGGTTAAAAAATGTACTTAAGAATAAATTATAGAATCAATATTAGGCCCACAATAAAAAAGATTTATAACAGCGGGAAACTGAACTTAAGTCTGCCCGGTTTGTTTAATTGATGAAATAAAGAATCAATCAAAAAATGACCCTGAAAATATACAAACCTGAAGTTTTCCAGGGCAACCTGAAAATGAAAAACCATTTTGAAGGTTGGTACTTCAAACATGTCTCGAATGATCTTAATAACGTCTGGTCGTTTATACCCGGAGTATCCTTAACTGATAAAGATTCTCATTCATTTATTCAGGTTATAAACGGTATTTCAGGTGAAACTGAATACATCAGATATCCTTTGGATTCTTTCAAATGGGACAATAAGAATCTTTACGTGAAAGTCGGCAATTCGGTTTTTACAGACAAAGATGTTGATCTGAAAATAGAAAATGAAAGTCTGAAAGTTTCAGGCCATATTGATTACAACAACTTAACCAGGTACCCAAAAAATCTCCTTTCACCAGGTATAATGGGCTGGTATTCGTTTGTCCCATTTATGGAATGCAAACATGGTATTGTTTCAGTAAACCATAACCTGAAAGGTGCTTTAACTGTTAATGGAAGCGGGATTGATTTCTCCGGCGGAAAAGGCTATATTGAAAAAGACTGGGGCACTTCCTTTCCTGAAGCATGGCTCTGGATTCAGGCTAACAACTTTAGCAATAATGATACCGCTTTTACTTTTTCAGTTGCGAAAATTCCCTGGTTAGGCAAATTTTTTATCGGATTTATAGCCTTCCTGCATTATAATAAAAAATTTCACCTTTTCAGTACCTATAATAACTCTTCCATAACTGAAATAAATCACACGAATGAACATATAAACCTGTCAATAAAAAATAGTAACTCTACTCTTAAGATAAGTGTTTTAAGGAAAACATTTGGAGAACTCAGAGCGCCAGCATCAGGACTCATGTCCCGAAGAATTAAAGAAAGTATTGATTCAGAAGTAATTATCAGTTTGTACGACAAAAAACATAATCTTTTATATACCGATACCAGCAGAAGAGCCGGACTCGAAGTAATCGAGAAGATTTTTGAGTATTTAAAATAAACGAAATTATAGAATAAGAAAACGATTGGAGGTTGAGAATAATCGTAAAGACGCCCTACCAGGGCGTCTCCAAAAATATAACATAATAAATATCAGAGTAATAGAACCATCCTTCGCTTAAGCTACGGATGGCAAAGCATAAGAACTAAGATCAAACAATATGGAAACAAAATATAAAAGCATAGAAGCGATATTCCCTCCACCTCCCTTTCATATGGTAGGAGATGGTTTCAGGGTACATAATTTCTTTCCTTCACTACCACAGATTGGATTGAAAGGAATGAGTCCGTTTTTCCTTATGGATTATGGATCAAAATGGGCAGTGCCTCCATCCGATACTCCCAGAGGAGTTGGTGTTCACCCTCACCGTGGGTTCGAAACAGTAACGATAGCGTATCATGGAAAGGTTGCACATCACGACAGTGCAGGGAACAGTGGTGTGATTGGCGAAGGCGATGTTCAATGGATGACTGCCGGAGCAGGAGTTCTTCATAAAGAATTTCATGAAAAGGAATACAGTAAAATAGGGGGTGTCTTTCAAATGGTTCAGCTTTGGGTCAACCTTCCTGCAAAAAATAAAATGACTCCGGCAAAATACCAGTCAATAGAAAATAAGGATATGGCCAGATTCTTACTTGATGATGGTAAAAGCTACATCGAAATTATTGCTGGAGAATACAAAGGATTAAAAGGTCCCGCATTTACTTTTTCTCCTGTAAATATGTTTAATGCAAAGATGATTAAAGCAGGAAAAGCAGATTTAAGATTTGATAAGAACTATAATACCTGCATACTTGTAATTGAGGGCGAAATAAAGATCAATGACTCAAAAACTGCACCTGAAAATTACCTCATCCTTTTTGGACATGATGGTGATGAGATTTCAATAGAAGCTGTAAAAGACAGCGTTGTTTTGATTCTCAGTGGGGAACCTATTAATGAACCAATTGCATCTCATGGTCCTTTCGTAATGAATACCCAGGATGAAATAAAAATGGCATATGAAGACTTTTATAATGGGAAATTTGGCTATCTTGAAGACTGAATTTAAAACTATTATATTATCATGGTACAATTTATCAACTCACCTTCTATAATTAAAGCCGCTGGCACAAAAGAAAAAATCATAAGGGAGATTTTTGGGCGTGTAAACAGCAATACAGCTGAAGTCAGCATCGCTCACATGACAAGTCCTGAGGGTTGGGAAGAACCGGGTCAATGTCCGAAATTCAATGAATACACATACGTCTTAAAAGGCAAACTCAAGATCAAAACAAAAAAGGAAGAATTTATTATAACTGAGGGACAGGGAATTATGACCTCAAAGGATGAATGGGTAAAGTACAGCACTCCTTTTGCCGGAGGTGCTGATTATGTTGCTATTTGTCTTCCGGCATTCTCCCCTGAATTAGTCCAAAGAGATGAATAATTGAATTAGAATGTTCAGAAATGCAATTGTGCGCACGCCGGCGCCTACCTTTACAGACGGGCTAACAACTGCAGGCCTGGGCAAACCTGATTATAAGAGAGCTCTCGAACAGCATGCAGTATACAGAGAGACACTTAAACAGCTTGGTTTAGATGTTGAAATTCTTCCGCATAACGATAAATATCCCGATTCAACCTTCATTGAGGATGTCGCTCTGTGTACACCATACTGTGCAGTTATCACGAGACCCGGAGCCGTATCAAGACGGGGTGAAATTGGCGGAATGAGGAGTGTTCTGGCTGAATATTATGATAGGATTGAAATAATAAGACTCCCCGGAACAGTGGAAGCCGGAGATATC
Source organism: Bacteroidota bacterium (assembly GCA_025350595.1). Classification (GTDB taxonomy): domain Bacteria; phylum Bacteroidota; class Bacteroidia; order Bacteroidales; family VadinHA17; genus LD21. Next base: position 3,291 of record JANXXP010000055.1, on the reverse strand, counting down.
ATGAGGGTGGGGAACCATTATTATATAGGTATATCAAAAAGGACAAACAATGAAGGAGCCAATCAGATGATCAGAATCCTGGAAAGGTATGGAATGACCGGATCAAAGGTCGTACTGGAACAAATGCTTCACCTTAAATCAGGTATTTCATATCTTGAAAACAATAACATACTTGTTTGCGGCGAATTTATTGGAAAGAATGAGTTTGATAAATTTAACAAAATCATTATCGATGATGATGAAAAATATGCAGCAAATTCTCTTTGGATAAACGGGAAAGTACTTGTACCTGAAGGATATCCAAAAACAAGAACAAAAGTTGAAAATGAAGGATACAAGACTATCATTCTGGATGTCTCTGAATTCTGCAAGGTGGATGGTGGCCTAAGTTGTTTATCTTTACGTTTCTGATATAAAACAGTAGAAAGATATGATCCAGAATAATAAATTGAATCGCCCAAAAATTAAACTCAGGTTAACTGCAATTGACTGGATAGTGGAAATAATTGCATTTTCTTTCTTCATTATAATTATAGCCTTACCGCTTATTTATTTCAGACAGCTTCCTGATACTATACCAACTCATTTCAACGCCTCCGGTACTCCTGATGGTTATGGTAGTAAAAATACTTTATGGATATTGCCGGTAACAGCTGTTTTTATGTATTTAATGATGACCGTTCTTGAGGCGTTACCTCATATTTACAATTACATGGTTGAGATTACCCCTGAAAATGCACCCACTCAATACAGAATTGCCACAAGACTCATCAGAATTCTAAAAACAGTGATACTTGTCCTTTTAGCATTTATCAGTTATGAGACTATTAAAACTACGACTGGTGGAGCAGCAGGATTGGGGAAAGCGTTTCTCCCGGTATTTCTTTTGCTGACTTTCGGTATAACAATCTTCTATATTGTCCAGTCGCTGAATAATCGTCACAAGACAACTGGATTCTAAAGTAAGGATAAAATGACCTTCGTGAATCTTAGTGAAATCCTGTGAGTTCCTTTGTGGTTATTTTTTTCTGTTTTTCCAGGCCTTATAAGCAAGGTAAATTACGAAAATTGCACCCAGAGAATAAAGGATCTCCTGCATATAGGGAAAGATCTGGTCCCTTACTTCATATAAATAATACCCGACAATTGCCAGTATAATATTCCATAATCCTGCTCCGATAAAAGTATAAAGCATAAAATCCCTCAGGTTCATTTTTGCAAGTCCGGCAGGGATTGAAATAAGGTGACGTACACCAGGAATCAGTCTGCCAATAAAAGTGGATGTTTTCCCATTACGTAAAAAGTATTCCTCAGCATGAACAATTTTTTCTTCAGATAACAGAAAAAATCTGCCAACCCTTGAACCGGCAAACTTATATACTATCGGACGTCCCAGATAATATGAAAGGGTGTAATTTATTAATGAGCCGCAAAGAGCCCCGATAGTACCGGCAATTACAACCAGGAAGACATTCAGGTCCCCCTGCCCTGCTTTATATGCTGCAAATGGAATTACAACCTCCGATGGTAATGGAAGAAATGTACTTTCGATTGTCATTAAAAGAGCTACGGAAAAATAATTCAGATTGGCCATGTACCAATCGAAAAGTGTCTGAAAAAAATGCATCTATATCCTGAATTTTATAAGCTGACAAAGTTAAACAACAATTTGACATGCCAAAATCAAGTACTGGTCATGGTTTAGATGAATCAGAAGGGACCTGGAGAGCAGCACCACGCTTCACCGGTTCTCCAAATACTGGAGACCCGTCTGTATTCCAGGTAAATTTCTGTGCAAAAGGTGCCCTATGTCCGCCACAGCCTTGTCCGGGTTCAGCATTAGCATGATAGAGTATCCATTCTTCCTTACCATCGGGGGAAGTGAAAAATGAATTATGTCCTGGCGCATAAACTCCAGATTCTGGTTTTTGCTTAAGTACGGGAAGCGGATTCTTTTTCCAGCTGGCAGGATCAAGTAAATTCATTTTTCCTGTAAATGTCAACATGCCAAGACAGTAAGTATCCGTCCAGCAGCCACTGGCTGAAAACAGTATAAAGAGTTTTCCATTATGGATCAGAGCAACCGGACCCTCATTAACATTCACATGCTTAACATCGTTAGGATTGTTAAGGTCTCCAATTGTTTCCCAGCCGTAAGTCGGGGCAGAGATCCTCGCTCTTTCTCCTTCAATTGTCCATGGATTTTTCATTGCAGCTATATAAATATTCTGCTGCCCATTTACATCTCCTTCCCATCCTGACCAGATCATATAGAGACGATTCTTATATTCAAATACGGAACCATCAATAGCCCATTTATCCGAAACATCTGAAACCTTACCCTTAAATTCCCAGGTTCCTTCCAATGGATCAGGTGAAGGGTTTTCAATAACATACATGCGGTGACTTCTGTTGTTTCCGCTATCGGCGGCGAAGTAGATGTACCATTTCCCGTTAAGAAAGTGCATTTCAGGTGCCCAAACTTCTTTGGAGTAAGATGTACCGGACGGGGCAGTCCAGACATTTTTTCGGGGAGAACTTTTCAGCTCATCAATGTTTTTCGCTTTTATAAGGTAAACACCTGCTCCAAAACTGCCACAATAATAATAGTATCCATCTTTCTGAATAATCCAGGGATCAGCTCCGGATTTCAAAATCGGATTCGTGAAAGTCCTTACATCTGAAGCAATATTCTGTGAATTAGAAATTTTAAAAAGAAAGAAGAAAGTCACAAGCAGACCGATATTTAAAAATCTTATCAGAAGAATATTTTTTAATTTAGTTACACCTACCATATTTTCAATTTGATATTTTCTGTTTCGAGAAATGCAAAAGCAGCAAAATGAACAAAGAAATTACTTTTGTCATCGGATGTTCGTTTTAGCCGATATGAAGATATTTAAAAATTTCAATAAATCATTCCAATACACTATCAGATCTTATCAGAGCGGGAAGGGAAAATGAAACAGCTGCACTCGCTAAAGCAATGAAGCTGGTATTTGATGACAGGGTTTTTGTGTAAAATAATAAGACTGTAGTGTTTGAATAAGGAACTTTTTAAACAGATAATATCCTTAGTTTGAAATACCATTTCTCCTACTTCTCAAAGTCAATATTATCCGTAGTTTTATCACAATCAATCTCATTAATTATCTCCTTGAGCTTGCTAATCTCTTCTTTGCTCAATTTCTCTTCTTTAATAATAAAGGAAAGCAGTGATGCAGGTGAATTGCCAAATTGAGCCGATAGCATTTTTTTGACCTTTAATTTCCGGTAATATGCCTGCGTAAC
>JANXXP010000351.1 GCA_025350595.1 Bacteroidota bacterium | reverse complement strand
CTGCATAAACAGTTAGATGGTCAGAAGAAGAATAAAAAATTGTGATGTTTTTTGCATACGCAGCTGGGTTAAGGATTTCAAGAATATTCTTACATTATTCTCTTCTTTCAATTCATGTAACTCTTTTAAGAGTTCTTCATTTGTTTTATTTTTCATTTTTTTGATGCATTATGGTTGTTTTAATGCTCCGACACGAGTTGCATGCACTGATTAATAAATATAACACATCTACCACATGAATCCGGGTAGCTATTACTAAGAATAGAAAAAAGCAATTTATATAATCTTAAGCATTAATTATGAAATTTATATCAAAAAATATATAGTATAGAATTCACAAACAAACGGACGTATATTTGATACCCGAAAAACAGGGGGGGGGGGATGATGGGGTATTTGGTCACAAAAAACCCCCAAGTATTATTTGGGGGAGTATTTTATGAGTTTCAAAAAGTGTTTGCAGATTTATTGTCAAGGTTATTTTATGCCTTATGGCTAAAGCCTTATGATCATGTAAGGGTACATTGTCAGAATAATTATAGACCTCATATTTGCTCAATTCATTGATAATTTTTCAAAACTGCATAAAAAGATCTAAATCGATCTGAGTAGAAATAGTGGATCTTAAACAGAAATATCTGAATCCTTGAATATCTGTATCTTATGAATATCTTCAACTAATTTGAGGTTAGATATTTGATCACACTCCGCTACAAGAGAGGACTTCTCGTCATACGGCATAATAAATGAGTTAGGATTTACCTCATTTTATCCAAAACCTGGCGGAATACCTGGCGGATTTTTCAACAACTCCATTGCCCTATTATCTGAAAAGAAAATCATGAAGTTTCCCAATACCCTGAATGAATTTTTGGGGATTGGTTTTTTTAAGCCTTTCAATATTCTGGAGTTTCCATTTGACAGAAGGATAGTTGCCCAGGTCTCCTGCACAACATTTGGTCCAATCAGGTTCCCCCTGTTCAAATGAAAGGAAGAACTCTTTATCCGTTTGTGTAAGGTTTTTATTCACATTTTCGATTAAATCCAGACGTGCAGACATATAATCACTGTAAGAAAATGGTTGATCCGACATCCCTTCGAATTGATTTTGTAAAACGTCACTCTGATCGATAATTTTGGGGCGCAAAGATTCAAAAATTGGCCTATCACTACCCAGGAGAGCTAACGTTAATCCATCTTTGATTTCATCATAAGAATCAAGGCTCATAAATTTATAATCAAAAAGATCACGGGGATGCTGGCGACTCAATGCCGCAGCGATTTTCCCACCATATAATTGGGAAAAAGAAACAACTCTGGCGATACAACCCATCTTAAATTCTGATTGTGCTCTGGCACAAAGTGATTTATCTTCTACATTCCCGATAATACCTTTTTTTGTGCCGTTAACTTCAATTTTTACAATTGATCCATCATTAGCGCATAATAATTTCCAGACATCTGACTTATGAGTGACCTTGATACCAGGAATTGTTTTCTCTATCAATTGTTTTAACTTTTGAAGATGAGAATTGATATTTTTCAAACTCTTCTCTCTGTCTTGCAAGGGGAGATAAGTAATGTCAATATCCACAGAATAGCGGGGCATATCCTTGTGGAATAAGTTTATGGCAGTACCACCATGCACAGCAAAGTCCTCAATTTTGTAGACAGAAGGCATTATTCGTATCAATAGTGCAACTTGCTTTTTATAAGAATCATTCATAATCGTACAGTTCCTGAGGAATAGTTATTTTATATTTTGAATGATAAACACCATTTTCAACCAACTTCTGCTTTCCGGATCCTAAATCTATTTTAGAGGGGTCAAGAAAACGATTCCAATGATGATCCGCCTTTTCTGCCATATAAAGAAATAGTCTTTTAGTTTTTATATTATCACTATTTTCCAATATGAATTGTAAAACATCAGGGCGAAGTGATGTAAGTTGTTCCATTAGATAATAAAGATCCATTAAAGAATATTGCCTAGGAGCCAACAGTAGACATTCAAGAAAAGCTTGTTCTGGTACTGAGGCCTTTAAATGAGGCAACTCAGGATTAAACGTGCTTATTTGTGGCTCAGAAAACGTTTCTGTAGAAAAGAACCTGGGCATTCGGTCAAGGTCAATTTTCTTAATCCATTGAGGAACAAGTTGTTCTTTGGGGTGAGCTATCATTAATAACGGTTTTCCCATGGGGATATAATGATTAAAGCCGTAAAGCTCTAATGCTGAATGTGCTGCAATTTGGAAATTCTTTTTCATCTGCTCATTATAACTATTCATAACGGCAAAGGAATTTAACTTATCACCAGTACGGCACATTATTCCTCTAGATAAAGTTTGAAGCCATCCCGAAACCCGGTATCTCTTAATCAGCTGATTTGAATAACCTCTTTCTGTTAACCATGAGGAAAAATACAAGCCACCCGGATTTTTTTTGGTCAACAGCTGGTTGAGTTTATTTGTTTTTACTACACTCATAGTATATCTATAAATAATATAATCAACTACAAAAATAGGAATCTTATTTGAAAAATAGAATAAATGGTTGAATTTGTTTCGTTCAAGTACACTTTTGGTTTATTAATAGAAAATATTTACAACCGACATAACTGCGTATTGGAAAAGCCGGGAACCGGCTTTTCCACCAGAACCAAAGAAATCACTTCTTAATAACCAGCTTCCCTTTATATGTGCAAAAACCGGAAGCCTTGACCACCTTCAGCCGGTATTTGTAACAATTTAGTATTTGTTTATTTATCAAAAGATTAACTCCGGTATCAGATGGTCAATTTAAATCGGCGAAAGGTGGTCTGGGTAACCGGCATTTCCAATTATTTCACTGTTTACGCTTTTTTTTGCTGTGGGCCCAGCGACCCCCTGATTATGAGTGAGGTAAAACCCTGAATATGAGATTGTTTCACTTTGCAGAGGTCTTCATTGTCATTCACTTACGATTTTATTTCTGTACAGGTCTATACTGGTTTTTACTGAAACCTGGCGGAAAACCTGGCGAATTACTTGAATGAGAATTTTATCGTGAAGGTGTAAATTTCTTCAAATAACAATTCGTTCCCCGTTGACTCGGGCTAATAGGATGGTGTATTGTTATAAGGAACTCGGTCAAAACTTCCTTGAAATAAGGTTTTATTTGTTCAGTATATATTGCAACCTCCTTGCATCACCTGAGAACAGTAAGAAAACCTTTCAAATTATCAAAAGAAACATTTGAAAAATCCCAATGTCCCTTTAAGGCAGCATAACCAAGAGAATTTGCATATGGCTCTTTCCCGGATAAATAACATAGTGTCTTTGCCTTTGATTCATGGGTTGGAATTGATCCTAAGCATTCAAAATATTTATTAACACATTTGAAGGAATCCTCGTCTTTTATTGATTCTAAACAAAGATCCTCAATTGCACCCGTCCTCCCATTGCCCGGCATAATATAAATTCCAATTCTAGGATTTCCTTCTGTAAATGCTTTGTCCTGGTTTGGAGGAATTATTCCTGCATTTGTTAATGCATCACTTACACTTCTGAATGCTGAATCAGGAGGGTTATCGTCAGCATCTCTAATAAAAGCACAAATGCTAAGCGTAGAAAAACCTGGAGTATTTTTAAGTGCTAATATTTGAGTCCTGAAATTTGACTTTCCTTCAAAGTCAAGAATTTGTACATCAGGTATTCCCAAACTTTTAAGTAGAGATTCAAGAAATCTTCTATCATCTTTGCCTTCTACCCCAATAATTTTTTTAGCAACTATCCTGTCCATTATCTTACCTCCCAGTTACTTTCGATAGCTGCCTTTAGTACTTCGGAGTTATATTTTGCGGTTGAAAAAATATCGTTTTGTGATTTTTCAATTCGATAAAGTCTTGAAATGTCTTTCTCCAACAATTCCGAATTAAAAGAATCACTAAAGGTTTTTACGCATTCAAGTGAATGAGTAGTTGCAAAAATCTGGACATTATATGTATGAGCGGCTTCTTTAATTAATCCCCAAAGCAATTCAAGAGCACTGGCATGTAATCCATTCTCAATTTCATCCACAAGCACTAATCCATTTTCAGCATTTGCAATTGTAACAAGTATTGAAAGCAACCTACTTATGCCGTCTCCCATGAGCTGGATAGGAATCAATCGTTCAATTCCGATATCAAAATATATCATATTTTTAGAACCTAAGGAAAGCTCAGAAATTCGAGGGTCAATTAATTTTAAGGTTTTAATGAATTTCTTTTGTTCCTTTTTTTGAATAATCTTATCAAGTCTTGAGTGAAGTTCTTGACTTATAGTCCTGGAATTAAGATATACTCCAGTTACTTTTTCAATATAATCCTTAGATTGTTGAATCTTTATCCCACCGGGATTAACTTCAATGGAGGCTTTTAAAAAATTGTCTTTAGATTGGCTAAGGCTTTTTACTGAGAATTCAAAATTTACCCCAGAAATTCCCTTATCTGAGGCTGTTGTTGATATTGAGCTAAGACTAGTAGAACTATCAATTTTAATATTTTTTTGTGAAGTACTCAGAATCGGATTAATGTTCAGATGTCTATATTGGCTGGGATTTACAAATTGTGTTTTTATAGAAATCTTATTTGAAGGATCTAAATTATAAAAGATGAAATTAAAATCGTCATTTTCATCATGCAGTAGACCCCGAAAAGTGTCAATATTAATTGCCAGTTGAGGATTTGAAATCCCAATGGAAAGAAAAATAGATTCCAGAATACTTGTTTTGCCACAATTATTTTTCCCAACGAATAGATTAACTCTGGCAAAATCTGTAAGATTAAGTTCTTTAATTCCCCTAAAATTTTTAATATCAATAGAGTAAAGACTCATTTCTCATAGTTTTTATTAGGAATCAAAATTATTAAAATTAATCCATTAACTGTTTATGTATTAAAAAAACTTCGGAATACTCGGTCTTGCACTCAATCTTTAACTATTATAGACGAAATAATTCTTTTAGGAAAATGAGAATTTCGAATTGCTTCATCGCAGGGAATCATATATTTTGAAAGAATTTACAGGATCAATTATCAACTGATTTATAAAATCCGGGAGGATTACATTGCGGATTTTTTGAACCTCAGATTCATTAGAGAATAGGATCGTTTATTCCAAATGTCACATCAGGGTTTAGCCCAGCCAGATAGTGTTCAGTAATTATAACATTGCTGTGTCCCGGCATCTGCTGCAAAAACCGGTAGCCTTTACCCAATTCAGCCGGGCAGTCTGTCAGTAATTTAAAACGATGAGAAACAATTAGTTAAACCTTATAAGGCATTGTCAAACCTCTCTGGCTAAGAGTTGTCAGGAGTATCTGCCATGCCATGAAGCTTTAAGTATCATCACTGCCTATACCTGGAACTGATGCTTTCTATTATTAATTTCTTTAGGCACTAAAAGCTCAAGGCACTTATTAGTTACAACAGATTTAATTTTCTAATTTGGCACAATTAACTTATCAATTTTATCAATAAGCGTTATGTCAGAAAATAAATTATCGAATACCAGAAAACCGGAAGAGATCAGTATTGATGAATGGCAGTCTGGTTTAAGAAAGCAATTTGCAGCTGATCAGAAATTCAAATTTATTAATACCGGAGATCATCCGGTATATTCTGATTTCGAGTTATTTAATCCCAAAACTCAAAAACAATATAAAGTCTCAATACGGGATAATGTGAAAAGTTACAATTATTGTTCCTGTCCCGATTTTAAAATAAATGGTCTTGGTACCTGCAAGCATATTGAATATTTACTGCATTATTTCTCCCGGTATAAAAAGTATTGGAAATTTCTTGGAAAACCATACGAGCCACAATATTCTTCACTCAGCATTTTCTATGGAAATGAAAGGAAGGTGTGGTTAAAAAAAGCAGTAAATGCTGTTTCGCTTCCAGGAGAGGGGGATCTTTTTGATGATGAGGGGTTTTTAATCAATGGAAAAATACCGGAATTGCCCTCATTTATTGATCGGACATTAAATAGTGAACCTGGATTTCGTGTATATCCTGACGTGTTTGAAAAGATAGAATTGGACAGAAAAATAAGTGAACGCGATCAGATTACCAGGCAATTGTTTCTCCAGGGGATTGAAAGTGAAATATTTGATTGCCTTATTGCTTCAAACCTTTATCCTTATCAGAAGGAAGGAGTCAGAAGAATCGTTGAGAAAGGAAGGATATTACTTGCCGATGAAATGGGTTTGGGGAAAACGGTACAGACTATTGCAGCGGTAGAAGTATTTTCACGGTTTCTGGGGGTAAAAAGCGTTTTGATCATTTGTCCCACTTCTTTAAAATACCAATGGCAAAAGGAGATACATAAATTTTCCGGAAGAAAGGCAGTGGTAATTGAAGGTTCTCCGCTTTCAAGGAGAGAACTTTATCATAATGATACATTTTATAAGATCATCAGCTATGGCGCCTGTAGTAACGATTCAGATGAAATAGTTCAGTTAAAGCCCGATTTGGTGATTATAGACGAAGCCCAGCGGATTAAGAACTGGAAAACAAAAACCGCACAGGCAGTAAAAAGAATTCATTCTGATTTTGCAATTGTGTTAACCGGTACACCGCTTGAAAACAGGATTGAGGAATTGCATTCCCTGATGGAATTTGTCGACCAGTATAAACTCGGACCCTTGTTCAGGTTTCTTGGCGCTCACCAGATCCTGGATGAGAGAGGTAAGCTTAAAGGTTATAAAAACCTTCGAGAAATCTACAAAACCCTGGATGATGTATTGCTCAGACGTAACAGGCAGGCTATAATTGATCAGCTGCCGGGGCGAATCGATAAAAACTATTATATCGAGATGACCCGTGAACAGATTTCAGAACACGAATACTATTATGATATTGTAAGTAAGCTTGTCAACCGTTGGGTGCATCTGGGATTTTTGTCGGACGAAGACAGGGAGAAATTGTTGAAGGCCCTGAATTGTATGCGTATGGTTTGTGATTCAACCTATATTCTGAAGAATAATACAAATCATGGAAATAAAATAGGTGAATTGGAGAATCTGATTGAAGACCTGTTACAGGACCCAGACAACAAGATCGTGATTTTCAGTCAGTGGAAAAAGATGTTCGAATTGGTAATACAATTACTCAACAGGAAAAAACTATCTTACCTATATCTTAACGGGGATATTCCTGCGCAGAAGCGAAATGAGATAATCGAAGAATTCCAGTCGGGGGACAGGATTAAACTTTTTCTTTCCACGGATGCCGGAGGGGTGGGTGTTAACCTTCAGTCGGCAAATATTATAATTAACCTCGACCTTCCATGGAACCCTGCGGTGCTGGATCAACGTATAGGCAGAATTTACAGACTTGGTCAGAAGAAACATATCAGGGTATATAACTTCATTGCCTACAATTCCATCGAGCACAGAATTCTTTATCTGTTGGATTTCAAACGCGCAGTATTTAATGGAGTGCTTGAGACGGATGGTAATGATGAAGTAATGCTCGAAGGATTTATGGAATCTGTAAAGGCAATGACTGAAGTCGTATTGAATAATGAGCAGAATTCAGCAATCCCTGGAAAAATCTATGAGGGGGATGTTAAGAATACCAATACTGATTTATATTCAGAATCTGAGCCGGAAAGTCCGGAAATTCAGCAATATTCAAATGTGGAAAATCCAGAGCAGAAAGCGCCAGCCAAAGGGCAGGATATTTTAAACGCTATTCCGGGGAAAGCAGAAAGCGGATTCTTTGAAAAGATAAAGCGGGGTTTCATGTCGTTGCTGAAATTATTTTCAAAAAATAAAAATTAGGATGCGACGACCCTCTTCGACATAACTCTTCAACAATATCTTAAAACAGACAAGAAATTCGAGCCTTGTACTATTATTGATGGAGATGAATTATTTCCACCTCCATCTGCTGGCCGGTTTGTACAGGCAAGAATTAAAATATAAATATTGTAATGACATAAAGCCATAACTATTAGTCATTATAATATTTAATATGTATCTTTGAAATTAAAAATGTTTAACAGAATTATAGAAAACAGGATAAAAGAAAAGATTGGCGATGGTAAAGCTATCGTTGTTATTGGAGCGCGTCAGGTTGGTAAAACAACTCTATTAACAGACATTCTTAAAGATAAGAATTATTTATTTTTAGATGCTGATGACCCTTCAACCAGAAGTCTCCTGCGAGGGCCAACAACTGAACAAATCAGGACATTTATCAGCGATTATAAATATATTTTTTTAGATGAAGCTCAGAGAATTCCGGGAATCGGTCTGACTTTAAAAATTATTACGGACCAATTTAAGACCGTTCAATTATTTGTAAGCGGCTCTTCTTCTTTCAATTTAGGAAACGAACTCGATGAGCCACTGACCGGAAGAAAATGGGAGTATGAATTATTTCCGATATCATGGGAAGAATATGAAAATAGAATTGGATTTATAAAATCTGAACAACAAATTGAGAATAGATTGTTGTATGGACTATACCCCGAAGTAATTAATAATCAAGGTAAAGAACAGGAAACATTAAAGAATCTCGTAAATAGTTATTTGTACAGAGATATTTTAGCATTTTCAGATATCAGAAAACCTGAAGTTCTTGAAAAATTGCTGCAGGCATTGGCCTTACAAATGGGAAGCGAAGTAAATTACAATGAATTATCCGGGTTGATTGGCATTAATAAAATCACAATTCAAAAATATATCGACATTTTAGAGAAGGGATATATTGTTTTCAGGTTGAATAGTTTTAGTCGGAACATTAGAAATGAAATAAAGCAAAACAGGAAAATTTTCTTTTATGACAATGGTATCCGGAACATGATTATTGGGAATTTTAACCAATTAGATTTAAGGGTTGATAGGGGAGCTCTCTGGGAGAATTTTTTGGTATCAGAAAGAAGGAAGCAGAATTTGTATAAAGACACTTTTGCAAAAATGTACTTTTGGAGAACAAAACAACAGCAGGAAATTGACTTAATAGAAGAACACGAAGGAAGGCTTAGCGCATTTGAGATAAAATGGAATAAGAACGCGAGTATAAAACTCCCAAAGACTTTTACAAACAACTACAAGGTTGATAAAATAGGCATAATAAACCCCGAAAACTTTTCTGAGTTCCTGATGTGAAGCACAATAATTTTCACCTTTTCACAAACGCAGGTTTAAAAGAAAAGGGGCTGCGTTTAGATAAACAATAGCCCCTCTTTATTAACTAAATTATAAAATGAAAATCATTTCACCATTACCATCTTGATAATATGTCTGTACGACCCGGCTTCTATCTTTGCAAAGTAAATTCCGCTGGAATAGCTCGCTCCGTTGAACGTTGCCTCATACCTGCCTGCCTGTAAG
>JANXXP010000347.1 GCA_025350595.1 Bacteroidota bacterium | reverse complement strand
ATTACAGGTCGAGAGCAATCACGAAAGAAGACCTGAAGGAAGACAGGGAACTCGCAAGATATTTATTGAAATCAGCAGGTAAGCCGACAAAACTGCCCAAGGATTTTGTCGGATTCGCAGCAGGTGGTGGTGGCTCTGCTGATATCATAAAACTCAATTCGTCTGAATTATTATATTTTGATTAATGGCTACACTAATTACCCGTCTAAACATATTCAATTTCTTTGCCGCCGAACCCTTGAATGGATCAGATACATGTCTCTCCGTTCTTTTTTCATGAGAAAGTTCAAAGAATATCTTGTGGAACTCATGGATAGCAGGTAGGAGTGAATCTGAAGTCTGATGAGCTTTAAAGATAGTTTCAAGGCCACCTTTGTGTCTGTAAATGTTTTGCAAGGCTTTCAGAAAGTAGATCAAATCAGTCGAATTGAAAGTTCTGTGGACAAAACTTTTGATCATTTCGATTTCATCATTGCTTGAATTCATAATGAATTCGTATGGCGAATGATCCAGCAGTTCCATCATCCGGTTTGCATTTCTGAGAATCATCTTTCTATTTCCCCATGCTATTGTGGCTACAAGAAATCCTGCTATCTCTATATCCTGTTTTTTCGTATATTGATGTGGTATACTTATCGGATCAGATTCAATGAAAGCAGGCCGGTTATATAGTTTAACCTTTTCGTCTAAAAATTCTTTAAGCTCTGCTTTATTTAACTTCATATCCCTAACTTTGGCCTGGTAAAAGTAAGGAAATATGATTAAATATTATGCTACCTTAATTATCCGTAGAAACATATTCAACCTTTTCCCAGCTGCGCCACCCTTAACATCAGCAAAGTGTTTTTCATTTCTCCTTGCGTGAGTAAGATAAAAAAATGAGGTTCGGAGATTTGTGAGTCCATCTTTCAGTGATCCATTTTCTTTCATCCCATCAACAATAACATCCTCAAGGCTGTTATTGTTTGAATAGATATGCCTGAGTCCCCTGATAAAATAAATAAAATCGTTCCCGTTAAATGTCCTGTGTACAAAACGTTCTAATCTTTCAATCTCCGGTTCTCCCGCCGAAGTAATAAAGTCGTATGGACTATTTTCAAGAAGCTCAATCATTTTCTTACTGCTTCTGAGGATGAGATCTCTTCTTCCCCAGGCAATGGCAGCAGTAAGAAAACCTGAGATCTCACGGTCGCGGAGATCAGAAAATCTATGAGGTATGGAAATTGGATCGCTGTCGATAAACGAAGGATTATTATACTGAAGAAATTTTTCCTCGAGAAACACTTTTATTTCAGCAGCGGTAATACCATTGTATGTTCGGTTAAGACTCATTTACAATCAGTCCGTCTTTAATCTGAAGTATCCTGTCCGACATTTCTGCAAGCTGGCGGTCGTGAGTAACGATTATTATTGTTTGTCCGAAAGTATCTCTGAGTTTAAAAAACAACTTATGAAGCTCATTTTTATTCTCAGTATCGAGATTCCCGGAAGGTTCATCGGCGAGGATAACTGAAGGATTATTAACCAGAGCACGTGCAACAGCTACACGTTGCTGTTCGCCACCGCTAAGTTCTGAGGGTTTATGATCGAGTCTATCGGAAAGGCTTAGAAATCCGAGTAGTTCAGCAGCTCTTTTTTCTGCCTCTGCTTTGCTTTTTCCGGATATATATGCCGGGATACAAACATTTTCAAGAGCAGTGAATTCCGGAAGAAGCTGATGAAACTGAAAAACGAATCCGATGTTGTTATTTCTGAACGCAGCAAGAGCTCCCCCTCTGAGTTTGCTGATATCTGAACCGTTGTAAAAGATTGAGCCGTTATCAGGGCGATCAAGTGTACCGATTATCTGAAGAAGAGTTGTTTTACCTGCACCACTGGCCCCTACTATTGAAACTACCTCCCTGTCTTCGATCCTGATATCGATTCCTTTAAGAACTTTAAGCTCTCCGTATGCTTTTGTAATACCGGATGTTCTTATCATAAAGCATTTAATCGTTCACCTCTTTATAGTATCCGTTAGAAACCTCGCTTGTGTTCTTATTAAGGGTTGTCTTATCGGCCTGATTGTCGCTATTTACTTCATTACTAACTTCCGGACCATTAGCATTTACTGTGCTGGCATCACCATGAAGATTAGAATTAATTTCATTTACATCTGTCTGAATACTTTTGTCAGTATCATACATTTGCTGTCTAACGTCTGAAGTGACATCGTTCATATCGTTTTTTATAGAGCCGGAGACTTCATTTATATCCTTATTTACCTTATTCTGAAATTCGGTTACATCGCTCCTTACAGAATCAGTAATATCAGTTATATCCTTTCTGATATCCTGGGTGCTGTCCTCCAGTTCCCTTCTTATATCATCGGTGGCCTTTTTAAAATCACGCATTCCCTTACCCAACGTCTTTGCAATATCAGGAAGCTTCTCTGCTCCAAAAAGGAGAAGGGCTACAATGATGATTAAAAATATTTCCTGTCCGCTCATAAAATACTTTATATATTCTAAGTTGTTTTGTAGTCCGCAAAGTTATAAAGATTACAGATATTCATTGTTAAATTCCATTAAAGAATAATTTAAATGGATTTAACGCGGTTTTGATGTGGCAATTATCATTTTAGCACTTAAACTGTTCCCCAATGAAAGTACACTTACCAGATCCTGAATCGGAAGCGTATTATCAAATCGCAGCATAATAAAAGCATCAGGTTGGTGAATTAATTCCTTTTTTAGCTGACCCTCTAGTGCTTCAAATGAAACCTGGGTATTGTTTACCCAATAAATCCTCTCTTTGGTCATTGTCAGATTAATCTCTTTTTTCTGAATCGACTGACTGCTCTTTGCATTTGGTAATGCAACCTTAATCATGCTTGGATTTAGCAAAGTGGATATAATTAGAAAAAATAGCATAAGAAAAAACATTATGTCATTCATAGAAGAAGTAAATACTTCAGCTGTAAAGTCTTTTTTCTTTTGCAGGTTTATCATTTTGAAGGGCTCTTTAAAAGGTCAATAAAATTCATGGCATTCCATTCAAGCTGATGAATCGCTTTGCTTAATATTATGTTGAGCCAGTGATAGCCTATATATGCCATTATACCAACAATAAGACCCGAAGCGCTACTTACCATTTTTGTATATAGTCCTGCAGAAACTACACCGATACTGACATCACTGGTCATTGAAATATTATAAAATATTTTTATTACTCCAATTATTGTTCCCAGAAAACCAAACATTGGAGCTATACCAGCTATTACAGCTAAGATCTGCACGTTTTTTTCCAGTTCATAAACCTCAAATTTCCCGGCAATTTCAATTGATTCTTCAATTTCTTTTATAGGCTTACCTAATCGTGAAATTCCTTTTTCAATCATTCTTGCAATAGGTTTTTCAGTATTCCGGCAAAGGGTAAGAGCAGAATCCGTTCTCCCGCTCAAAATAAACTCATGAATGTTGTTCATGAAGTTCACATCTGTTTTAATATGACGCCTTATAGAAAGATATCGCTCAATGAAAACATAAATAGCAATAACGGAAAGAATTGCGATCGGGATCATAATAAAGCCTCCCTTTTCAAGGATGTCTATCAAAGATGTCATTTTGGGAGCCGATTGAGTCGGGAGTACCGGAGATCCTTGTAAAGCTGCATTCAGCGTATCAATTGTCTTTAAAAATTGAAGTAGTACTAGTGTCATATTGATATGTTTATTAATAACATACTTGTAAACGAGATCTTGTTCTGAAAATTATTCATTTTGGCCGAATTAACTGAGTATTGTGACTCTTGAGTATAGAAATGTCTGCCAAAGTTCAAATATAATAGTTATAAAAGTTTATCCAATCCGGGAACCCGAATTTATTTATAAAAAATAAGGCTGTCCGGATAGACAGCCTTATAAAGCATATTTCGTTTAAATTTAAGCCTTAACCTTTTGTTCTCCTATTACATCTTTCTTGTGTGTATCATACATTAAAGCTGTTGCAACGAAAACTGATGAATAAACCCCCGTCCCGATACCAACCAGAAGAGCAAACATAAATCCACGGATAACTTCACCGCCAAATATAAACATTGCAACAATGGTGAGTATCACAGCAAAAGTAGTGTTAATTGTTCTGCTAAGTGTTGAGTTCAGGGCCATATTAAGGACTTCACTGAATGGTCTTTTACGATATAATGGCAGGAACTCCCTTACCCTGTCGAAGACAATTACCGTATCACTCACAGAGAACCCGATTACGGTTAGGATTGCCGCAATAAATGACTGGTCGATCTCCATTGAGAATGGCATATGTCCCCACAGTAAAGAATAAACTCCGAGTACCAGGAGCACATCATGAGCCAGGGATGCTACTGCTCCAAAACCATATTGCCAGTAGCGATATCTCATAAATATGTATAAGAAAATTAGTATAAGTGCAATACCAACTGCATAAAAAGCATTGATCTTGATATCTGCAGCCACAACAGGACCAACAGTTTCTGAACTCACCTTATATTTATTTAGGAAACCTTCTTTTGTTACATCCGCCGGGATAAATGATTTTAACCCTTCGTACAATTTTGCATCAACGGCATCATCCACGCCTGTCTCGTTTATCCTATACTTGGTTGTAATTTTAACCTGTTCCTGCTTTCCATAAGTTACCACCTGCGGTAAATCACCAAACGCCACAGTAAGCTTAGACGCAATATCCTCAGTTACAACAGGTTTATCAAATCTCACAACGAATGAACGACCGCCTGAGAAATCAATGCCAGGATTAAGCCCTCTGACAAACAGGGAAACAATTCCCGACATGATGATAACTCCCGAAATAATATAAAAATATTTTCTCATACCGATAAAATCAATCTTGGTATGTTTGAAAACATCCGCAGTCATCTTAATAGAAAAATGAAGTTGAACATTCCTTTTTAAAAGGAATTCGTAAATAAGTCGTGTAATAAAGATTGAAGCAAATATAGATGTCATAATACCTATTACAAGAGTTGTGGCAAAGCTTCTTATAGGACCGCTTCCAAAAACATAAAGAACAATACCTGTCAGAAGTGTAGTTGCTTTTGAGTCAATAATTGCAGGATAAGCGCGCTTGTATCCATCAGCCAGAGCAAGTTTTATTCCTTTTCCGTTTCTTAGTTCTTCCCGCGTTCGTTCAAAAATAAGTATGTTGGCGTCGACGTCCATCCCCATTGTCAAAACAATACCTGCAATACCAGGTAGGGAAAGTACTGCGTTTAGTGATGCCAGCACACCGAACATCAGAAACAGGTTGATAAAAAGAGCAATATCTGCAATTGTTCCTGCACTCTTACTATAATAGAATATCATAAATGCCAGCACAAGTGCAAATGCAATTATGAATGAATCAACACCTGAACTGATTGCTTCCTTTCCGAGAGTTGGCCCAACTATTGTATCTGAAATAATATGAGCAGGAGCCGGTAATTTACCCGATTTCAGAATGTTAGCAAGGTCATCAGCTTCTTCAATAGTGAAGTCACCTGTTATTTCTGTACTTCCCCCGGTAATTTCATTTTGAACTCTTGGGTATGAACGGACGTAGCCATCGAGTACAACTGTTAAACAACGGCCTATATTTTCGCGTGTCATTCTGGCCCAGGTCTTTGAACCTTCAGAGTTCATTGACATATCAACTTTAACTTCAGAACCAGTTACTCCGGAAGAAGTCCTTGCTGATGTAATTACATCTCCATCGAGTGGAGGACGTCCGTCACGTGTTGTAATTTTTATTGCATGAAGTTCAAATAAGGTTTTTGAAGGGTCATACTTATAAGGGTTCTGGCTCCACATCATTTTCAGGTCGCGGGGGAAAAGAGCTTTTATCTGGTTCATTTTCAGCAGAGAGTTAATCTTTGAGGTATCTCTGAAGCTAGCGAGTCCAATCATACATGATGGTAAGGGCTGACCCTGTTCATTTACCCGGGGGTTTAGAAGTCCGAAAAGTGGGTTCTGAAGTGCAAACTGCTGACGGCTGCTGGCACCCTGAGCTTTTGTTGTATCTTTTGCAATCAGGTCGAGAAGTGACTGGTCTTTTTTAGTTGTATCAGCAGCAGCACCTGCAGTATTAGGTTTAGCAGCAGTTGGAGATGCGTTTACAGCAGAAGTCTGGGTATTCGTCTGAATTTCCTTCAGAAGATTGTTAGCGGCTGACAGATATCCGATAATTTCACTGTTTTCATATGTTTCCCAGAATTCGAGATTAGCGGTACCCTGAAGGAGTTCGCGAACCCTTTTAGCATTATTCACACCAGGCAGTTCAATAAGAATTCTTCCTTTTGTTGCCAGTTGTGTAATGTTAGGCTGTACAACTCCAAACCGGTCGATCCTGGTACGTAAAATATTAAAAGCATTTGTTATAGCGCCTGATACTTCAGTGTCAAGTACTTTTAAGACATCAGCATTTGTTGAATTGAAGTTTATCTTTTCCTTTAGTTCAACTGTACCAAATATAGCGGCAAGTTTTGCATTGGGATCAATCTCCTGGAATGCTTTTCCGAAAAGAGTAAGATAATCCGACTGACTTTGTTTCTGTAATTCTCTTGTGCGTGCCAGAGCTGCATTGAAAGTCTTATCAGGACTGAAATTAGAAAGCGCTTTTAAAATATCTTCAACAGATACTTCAAGGATTACGTTCATTCCGCCTTTAAGGTCGAGACCAAGGTTAAGTTCTTTTCTCTGACATTCCTTGAAAGTATTCCCAAGAAAACTCCACTTTTCCTTTGGTAATGTTGAAATTGAATCGAGGTATTGGGTTTCTTTAACCAGATTTCCTTTTGCGTATGTACTGGCGTCTTTTTTGACCTTATATGTGGCACCTGTAAATGAAAGCTGGTAAATAGATACCAAGCCTAATGCAATTGCCAGAACGATGATAGCTGCTTTATTCTGCATTTGTCTGTACTTTTGGGATTATAATAAATATTCTTACTCTACTTTATTGAGGCGCAAAGATATTAAAATTTTGCAAAAACAATCAATTATTAATCAGATGAATTAGTTGTGAGAAAATAGTCTGTGTTACGGATTCATCAAGAACCTGCTCAAAGACCCATTTTTTCATAACTCCCTTTGTTTGCCCTCCTGATCATTTTTTCAGCATTCCCTTAGCTTGCCCCCCTGACCTCATAAAGGGGGGTAAAACCTTAGGGCAGGAGGGGGTAAAAAGCCGAGGTAAAAAGAAGGGGTTCGTTCATAAAAAAAGCCGGATATGTCAAATCCAGCCTCTTTTAAATGTACCTTAACTACCTGTTATTTAAGCAGTTTATCATAATCAGTTTCGAGTGGTT
Source organism: Bacteroidota bacterium (assembly GCA_025350595.1). Classification (GTDB taxonomy): domain Bacteria; phylum Bacteroidota; class Bacteroidia; order Bacteroidales; family VadinHA17; genus LD21. Next base: position 6,996 of record JANXXP010000347.1, on the reverse strand, counting down.
TTCTGTTAATAAAGTCGAAAAGAGTAAGCTGTCGCATATTATAGAAAAAGTTCCAATAATCCTGCAATGACTGAACATAAGCTCTTTTGTTCTGGTCTTTTCTTGAATCAGCATCATTCAGGTCGAGAACCGCTATTTTACCAATAAGAAACCTCTGTTTTGTGACCTCGTACCTCTTCATGGCAACTGTATCTGATTTAGCTGCAATTGCAACCTGGCTTTTCTGAAGGTTGAACTGGGCAACATCAAGATAAAGGTTTTGCTGGAAGTCAACAAGCGCCTGATCACGCTGAACCTGCGCAAGTTCGAGGCTTGATTTTGCCATCTGGTATCTACCTTTTCCAAGGCCCCAGTCAAGTATCGGGAATGTGAATCCCACCCTTATTCGTTGAGAATTACTCATATTTGCATAAGCAGCTGCTAAGTCGGTTGATTGTTGTGATAATCCAAGCGAAGCTGTAAGACTGGCATTCAGTCCTTTTGAAGCTTTAGCCTGAGCAGCATTACTTTGGGCATTAAGAACATTGATCTGTTGTGTAAGAATATCAGGGTTATTACCCATTGCGAGATCAAGAACTTCTTTTGTATCGACCTGTAAGTCAGGGACTTCATTTGGAATAACTAATTCAAGTCTGACATTTTCATTATAACCCAGAAATGATCTTAACCTGATTTCCCTGTCGCGTAAATTCATATCTGCCTGCTTTCTTGCTGTTTCAGCATTAAGCCACGAGAGCTGCATTTGTAACAGTTCATCTTCGGCGATCGTTCCAAGCTGGTATCTTCCTTTAGCAATTCTGTAAAGAGTATCAGCATTCGAATAGTTCATCTCGGAAATCTGCTTATTAATCTGTGCCAGAGCCAGAGAAAAGAAATTCATTACTGCACTGATGTGAACTCCTTCAATTCCAGAAAGGTAAGTTTTCTTGGCAGCGTCATACTTTACTGGTTCAATCTTTGACTGCCACTTTAATGTATTGTACTTTCTTATAGGCTGGGTAACATCAATGCTTACCGGATTTGTAATATAATTCGTCGGGAGTTTTCTTTCAACATCCTTAAAAAGTGTCAGGTCTGACCTTAGTGCAATTACAGTTCCGGTCGGCCCAATATTCTGAGAAAGAGACAAAGTTCCCAAAGTACTTACTGTATTCTTGGGTTTATAAATGTACAGGTCATTCTGAGAATCGTAAACCTTATCAAGACCGTTACTGAAATCAGGTGTAGTACCTGAAATTGTAAGTGATGGCAGGTATTGCGCTCTGAACGATCTGTACTGCCAGTAACTTGAACGAAACCTGTGTTTTGCCATCAAAGCGTTAGGCGATTGCTCTTCAGCAATTCTTATAACGTCCTCAAATTTGAGCTGTTTTACCTCTTGTGCATTTATTTTCAAACTTGAAAACAGAAGCACAACTATCATGGAAAATAAAAGTAATTTCTTCATTTTTATCTTTTAATAATTTATACCATATTTCCCCGCCAGAGGGGGTGCCGCACTTGTGGGGCAGAAGGTGTTATTCATATCTCAATGATTCAATAGGATCTTTTTCTGATGCCCTTTTTGCTGGCGAGTAACCAAATATTACTCCAACTGCAGCTGATACTCCGAAAGCAATAAATACCGAGAAAAAGGAAACAACTGTCATAATACCCGCAATTTGTTCTATCAATTTGGCCATTATCACTCCAAAAAACACTCCGATAAAACCTCCTGATACACTTATAAGAACTGCTTCTGACAGGAATTGAACAACTATGTCCATTTTCTTTGCCCCGATAGCCATCCTTGTACCGATCTCCTTAATTCTCTCCATTACAGAAGCAAACATGATATTCATGATTCCAATACCTCCTACAATAAGAGAAATACTGGCGATGGCCCCGAGAACGATATTAAAAATATCTTTTGTCCTCTGCTGTTGTTTCAAAAGCAATTCAGGAACGGTTATTTCAAAGTCTTTTACTCCTGTATGACGTCTGGTAAGCATACGGCTGAGAATTTCAGTTGTTGGTGCCAGCTGTTCTGTTTCAGTTACCTGCACAACTATCCTGTCGAGCTGATTGTAATTTGTTTCGACATTACTTGAAGCGTCGGCACTACTGACAACTACTCTGGCCATTCCGCCACCACCGCCCATTCCACCTCCACCACCGAAGAATTGAACTGAAGTAGCTTCTGATACCAGTTTTGTATTAAGAAGAGCCCTGTTCTGATATCTTAACAGCATAGTCTGAATCGGAATATAGATATTGTCGTTATAAACATTCACCCCCTTCTCTTCAAAGCCTGTCAGACTGACATTTGTTTTCTGCAATACACCGATAACTTTAAGCCAGATACCGTTAAATTTAATGTACTGACCAAGAGGATCAATTTTGCTAAAGAATTTAGCCCTTATGTTAGCACCTATAATACATACTTGTATTCCGTTCTCTTCCTGAAATGAGTTAAAGAAGGCTCCACCAACCAACGGAAGGTTGTATAAATAGAAGTAATCATTTGAAACACCAACGAGCTTGGCAGTATATTTGACTCCATTAAGCATAGCTGTTGAGTTAAATGAAATCTCAGGACTTATCCTCTTTACAGAAGGAAGTGTTTCCCTTATGGCGTCAACATCAAGAAGGTTTAACCCCCTTGAAAATTTCTTTTGTTGTTTCTCTCCTTCGTCGGTTGAAGAAGCTTTGTCAGGTATTACCGGATTGATAAGGATATTGTTAACCCCAACCATTTTCATTTGCTCCATAATCTCCATTTTAGCACCCTTTCCAATAGCCAGCATGGCTATTACAGCGGCTACACCAAATATTATTCCCAGGGCGGTAAGCATCGATTTAAGCTTATTCGAAACGATTGATTCAACAGCAATCTCAATATCGTGGAAATATCGTAAGATAAATTTGAACATTTTATTTCCTGTATTAAATTATTTTTTAACTGGTGTCGGAGCCGGAACAGCCGGTGTCTGACCTTGCTGTTGCTGGCTGTTACGCATTTTTCTTCTGGCTGCCATTCCGGTTGTATCTCTGGTTCCGCCCTGGCCTCCCTGACCGCCCTGGCCTCTCATTTTCTGAAATTGCTGCATCATTTCAGGTGTAATGTTTTGCATTCCACCTCCACCCATTCTTCCGCCAGGCATTCCACCACCAAATCCTCCACCCCTTTGTTCTTTGGCTTTTTCAGCTTCTCTTCTTAAAGCCATTTCTTCATCTTTCTTAGCCTGCTCACGTGCTTTGATAACTGTTATCAAATCGAGACCAACCATTTTGAATTTTTCAGGATTTGGAGGGGTACTCAGATAAAATTGAGTCCCTGATACTATTCCCTGTTCAACTACAACATTGTTTTCATTCGATTCACCCAGGACAACAACCTGTTTGGTTCCGTTTTTAAGATAAACGAATGGAATACTATCGACGCCAGCCTGAACGCTTTCAAGTGGAATAAAAGTAACATCACTGATTGTTTTGGTGATGATTTTATTACCAGTTGTCATTGAAGGTCTGAGAATCGGATCTGATCCATCAACTTCAATCTGCACCTCAAACACTTTAGCGTCTGCATTAGGCAATTGTTCTCCAATGTTAGCTACAGTTGTAACAGTTCCGGTATAAGATTTTTCAGGAAAAGCATCAACAATAATTTCAACATGCTGACCCTGTTTAACTTTGCTCACATCAATCTCGTTAACATAAGTCTTTGAGATCATAGATGACATATCGGGAAGAGTTGCAACTACGTTATCCCAAGGACTTATTGAAGAGCCAACTTTTCGTTTAGCTCCCATCCTGTCTCTTTTATAAATAATCATCCCGTCAGACGGAGCGCTAATAATAAACTTTGATAATACAGTCTGGAGATCGCTAACTCTCGTACGCTGTTCAGAAAGATTGTTTTTCATTGTTCTCATATCTGATTTTGCCTGTTCTACCCTTAAGGCATAACCTCGTATTGACTGATCCAGAGTACGATTTGACTTATCAAGGGCTATCTCAGCCTGACGAATAGTTGTAGGAGGTTCAAACTTAGATTGCTGCAATGTTATATCAGCTTCTTCAACTGAAAACCTGAGATTCTTGATATTATCCCTTAAGTTACTCAAAGTAACAGCTGTGTCGAGTATTTTCATTTCCAGATTGGTTTCCTGGGTGGTGAGTCTTTCAAGTTCGTCTTTCAGACTGTTATCGAAAGATGTCCTGTCAAGAGTTGCAACATAATCGCCCTGTTTTACTTCAGTTCCTTCCTGAACCATATCAGTTATTTTTATGTCCATGGCTCTGATATTCCTGCTCTGGGTAAATTCCGGACCAGTTATATCTGTTGATTTTTTTGCCTGAAGTTCCCCTGTTGTTGTGACAATGATATCAAATTGACCTTTCAACGATACGCCATATAGATTTGCAACATCTTTTTTCGATGTTACTCTACTGACAACAATCAGTATGATGACTGCAACCAGTACAATAATACCTGTAATAATAACTGTTCTTTTCATCATGAATTAAATTATAATTTAGTGGTATGATGGAGCTCGCATGTTGAGTACTATATTTTTATAGTAATTGTTTGTCATACATGCTCGGTTCATCTCAGATTTAAATAAATAATATTTTCGAAAAATCCTCCGCAAAAGTATTAAAAAGGGTTATTCTCTTTCCTGCCATTAACAATATTTAACTTTAATACTTTGTTTAGGTTATGCTTTAAAGACATTCATTCATGTTGATTTATTCCGGAAGCCGGAAATAAAAGAAATGTTTTAGAGTTTTTTAACAATTGAAATAACAGTGTCGGCAAGATCATCTGCTTCAGAAATAGTCCTTCCTTCTGCATAAATTCTTATAATAGGTTCAGTATTGGATCTTCTGACCTGTACCCATCCATTTTGATGTCCAATCCATAAGCCATCTCTCTCATCGAACAGGTTTCCCTGAAAATGGTGTTTTACAGCATCAACAATACCGCTAAAATCTGCATCAGGAGAAAGAGTGAGTTTCTTCTTGGCAATTATATACCGGGGATAGATTGAACGCAGGGAGGAGCATTTCATTTTACTTTTCGCCAGATGCGAAAGGAACAGAGCTATCCCAACCAATGCGTCGCGGCCATAATGCAGCTCCGGATAAATTACCCCTCCATTGCCTTCTCCTCCTATAACAGCATTTCTAATTTTCATTTCTTCCACAACGTTTACTTCACCCACAGCTGAAGCAAAATGAGTGCAGCCATACTTAACTGTTATATCTCTCAATGCCTTTGTAGAAGAAAGATTGGAAACTGTATTTCCGGGAGTATTTTTGAGTATATAATCAGATATTGAAACAAGCGTATATTCCTCGCCAAACATAGTTCCGTCTTCACATACAATTGCGAGTCGGTCAACATCAGGGTCAACAACAAATCCTAAATCTGCTTTACCTTTTATTACAAGCTCTGAGATACCTTTGAGGTTTTCAGGCAATGGTTCAGGATTGTGTGTGAAATTTCCGTCAGGTGTAGTGTTGAGTTCAAGTATTTCGTTTACTCCCAAAGCTTTCAGCAGCTGCGGCAGTATAATTCCCCCTACTGAATTGATACAATCTATTGCAACCTTAAAACCTGCAGCTTTTATAGCGTTTACATCAACAAGGTTTAGAGCAAGTACCATATCAATATGCTTCTTCCCCCAGGTATCGTCATTAACGAGTGATCCCGTAAAATCATTTGACACGAAAATAAAATCTTCATTTGCGGCCAGATCCAAAACTTTCATACCATCATCTGACGAAAGAAATTCACCTTTTTCATTAAGCAATTTCAGAGCATTCCACTCAGCAGGATTATGACTGGCAGTAATTATTATTCCACCATCAGCATGAGTTCCGGTAACAGCCAATTCAACTGTGGGCGTTGTTGCCATTCCCAGGTCTGTAACACTAATTCCAAGACTTCGCAAAGTAGTAATTACAAGACTGTTAACCATACTTCCTGATTTACGGGCATCACGACCAACAATTACGCTTAATCCTGATTTATTATGCCTTCGCTGTACCCAGGTTCCGAAAGCAGCTGCGAACTTTACTATGTCGACAGGGGAGAGACATTCTCCAGGTTTTCCGCCTATTGTTCCCCTGATCCCGGAAATCGATTTTATTAATGCCATAATGATGTGTTTTTCAAACCCGCAAAGGTGCAAAAAAAACATCAGATCATAATATTGCCAAATAATTGTACCTTTGCACCCTGATAATTGATTGATATGGAGAACAAAAAACCTGCCGGGAGGCCCGTAAAAAAATTTGAAAGACCTGTTTTAAAAGGTAAACAACAAATAACATCACAGATAAGACTTAACAGGTTTATTGCAAATAGTGGTGTTTGTTCACGAAGGGATGCCGACGAGCATATAAAAAACGGATTGGTTTCCGTGAATGGGAAAATAATAACTGATATGGGAACAAAGGTCAGTTATGATGATGAAGTTGTATATAAAAACAAAAAGCTTTCGTCAGAGAAAAAGGTATATATCCTTATGAATAAGCCGAAAGACTACGTAACAACAGTTGAGGATCCTCATGCTGACCACACCGTTCTCGATCTTATCGGTGACGAATGCCCTGAAAGAGTTTACCCGGTAGGACGTCTTGATAAAGCAACAACAGGAGTACTTTTGCTTACCAACGATGGCGATCTGACAGGGAAACTAACTCATCCGAAATATAAAAGGAAAAAGATATATCATGTTTTTCTCGATAATCCTGTTACAAAAAATGATCTGTTCAGGCTTACCGAAGGAATTGAACTCGATGGAACAACAGTTATTGCTGATGCAGTCTCGTATGCAGATCCTGAAGATAAAAGCCAGATTGGGATAGAACTTCATTCAGGACAAAACAGAGTTATACGAAGAATGTTCGAGGCACTGGGATACAAGGTTAAAAAACTCGACCGGGTCTATTTTGCAGGACTTACAAAAAAGAACGTCCAGCGCGGAAAATGGCGGTTTCTTACCG
>JANXXP010000334.1 GCA_025350595.1 Bacteroidota bacterium | reverse complement strand
AAGTTTTTAACGTGTATTACTGCGAATGCTTCCCTGGAAAACCACGATTTCATATTATTTATTTTTCATCGGCAAAAGTAATGATTTGATTGTTCATTTCTTTTGCTTGCCTAAAAGAACCGAACAAAAGAAAAGGGCACCATTTTCGGGTTGCCAACGCACCTAAAGCCTCAAGCTTTCAATTTATCCTGCTTGACAGGGTCCTTCAACATGAAAAGGGGTTACTAAAAGGTTGCTTAATTCGGACTCTTTTACTTACCTTTCATTCCTTATTTCAGAAAAAACTTTTAAAAAAGTGTAATTATGAAAACTATTACCTCTCTTCTGTTTTTATTGATCATTATCACTTCCTGCGTTCAGGAAAACAAATCCGCGTCAGGTACAGGATCTCCTCAAAAAGTAGGTCCTCAGGTATCTGCAATAATTTCAGACACTGGATCAGTTTCAGTTGTAAATCCAATAGTACCGGGAAGAACTATTACTGTTGGAGGTAATAATGCCGATATTAAAGGGTTTACTTCGGAGGCAATTCAGACAGCTGTCGAAGCTTTGAAAAATGCAGGGGTGGGAGGGACCATAATGCTATTACCGGGAAACTTTGACATAGCCTCACCGGTGAGACTATATGATAACATGATACTCAAGGGGTCAGGTGAAAAAACAGTTCTTAAAAAATGCAAAGGTTTCAGTTCTCCATTTACGCTCGATGCCGATTACGGTGAGTTGAAAATAACAGTGAAAGATGCTTCAGGATTCAGAGTTGGAATGGGTGTAGCTATTTATGACGATACTCAACGCTCAGGCTGGGATCTGACAACAGCAAATATTACTGCAATAAAGGGAAATGATATTTATATCGACGATTACCTCCTTCGCGATTACCATGCCGATAAAAAAGGCACTTTATCAAACAGCTGTTCTGTTATCTCTGCTGTTGAGGCGGAAAATATAACAATTTCAAATCTTACAGTTGATGGAAGCAGGGAGAGTAATGATATGATAGACGGGTGCCGTGCAGGAGGTATTTATCTGCATAAAGTAAATAAAGCGCTTGTTGAAAATGTGATAGTTAAAAATTATAACAGCGACGGTATCAGCTGGCAGCTTACTGAATATGTAACAGTGAAGAACTGCGAAGTTTTCGGGTGTTCCAACAGTGGATTACATCCGGGTACCGGGTCTCCATACACTATGATTGAGGGGAATAATAGTCATGATAATGGAGGTTACGGACTTTTTGTATGCTGGCGTGTTAGAAATGGTATAGTCAGGAATAACATTTTTAAAAACAATGGCAAAAATGGGATCTGTACTGGTCATAAAGATACCGATATGCTTTATATAGGGAATACAATTGCGGAAAATGGTGCAGACGGAATTCATCTGCGGGGTGAGTTGCCAATGAATGCTCCACACAGAAGCATCTTTAAAAACAACCTGATAGAGAATAATGGGATGAAAGAAAAGGGATATGGATTATCGGTGAATTGTAATGCTGAAGGAGTTGTTCTGGAAGATAATATCATACGTAATACCGGGACCGGTAAGCAGGCAGGTGCTGTTCTGCTTATGAAGGAAAGTCTGACTGTTGTGATGAAGAATAACAATATTAGCGGTATGTCTGAAGGTGAAGTAGTTAAACAAAATTAAGCCTGGATATTTTCCTCCTTCTAAGCCTGTCCATGTTTTTTCAGATTGGGTGTTCCAGAACAATAGCTCTGCTGAAGAACACTTTAGACTTTTCTGTAATTTTTAGCCCCGATTTTTCAATAATGGAAGACATCTTCCTAAATGCTTTTCCTGTTACATGCATTCTTGGTTCCACGATTAAGATTTTTCCTTCCGGTTTCAGGATTGATTTTAACTCTTTGAATAGTGAATCTTGATCGGGTACTTCATGAACCATCCAGAACGCAAGAATGAAATCAACTTTTTCAGAAATCCCTATGCTATTTTCCTGGCACTTATGCAACTCAACCCTGTTTTTAAGACTGGTTCCCTTAATTTTGCCCGCTATTATTTCCAGCATGCCTTCCTGAAGATCTGCTGCAATAACCTTTCCTGAATCCTGTAACATTTTAGCTATTTCGATGGTAAATACACCCGGGCCACATCCAAGATCCAAAACTGTCATCCCTTTTTGAATGTAAGGCTTGAGGATTTTCCTTGGATTATGGAACCATCTTCTGAAGGAGTTATCGAGACTACCTGCAAATTCAGACGGACAAACGTAAGGGTGCGTGTGGGTTTTCAAATTTGTCATTAAAATGAGTTTAGTGTGTGATGCATTCTTCCTGTTTGTATTATATTTTAAAGTAAATATAGAGGATATTATTTATAACTGTATGGATAATAATGGACTCACGACGCACGACTAACGATATTATAACCTCTTTCCTTTCTACTTTCTACTTTTTCCTTTCTACTTTTTCCCTGTAATTTTACCTACCTTTGATTATTATTAACCCTGTCAGGCAAACCATGTTAAAAATACCGGTTCAGATAAAGATAGGATCATTAATGATACTGGCAGTAGCAATCCTTACTGCAACAGGGTGGTTCTCTTACCACAACCATTCATCAATTATTTCAGCTTTAAGAATTACTATTAAACCTGATAACAGGATGCTGAGTGTTCGTGAGATTTCAATGGATCTCGAAAAGGCTCACAGCAGCATACGCATTTATTCGATTTCGAAAGATACACTGGATATAAAACCATACTTTTTTATAATCTCAAGGATTGATGAAAAAGTAAGCGGTCTGAGATCTGAATTTCTGGATGACCCACCACTTCTTAAAGAAACAGATACAATAAGCAAACTCATTGAGGGAAATATCATTATCTGGAATAAACTTCTCTATCTCAACAATAACCGTAAAGTTGTTGAAACACTTCAAAAAATGTCCGATGGTTTGAATCTTGCTTCAGACGGAGCCCATAAAGCAGAGAAGAACATCCTGAAGCATGTTTTTAATCGAAATGATACAGGCAAGTCAGATCAGGAAGTGCGTATAATTGGTACTAAGAAGCCTGAAAAACAGCTTAGTATGACAGGAATAGATCTGAAAATAAGAGAATCTCAATTGGTCAGATCAGCTGATGAGGTTAAAGAGCAGTTTAATGAGCACCAGGGAAAAATAGAAGATGAAATTTCCATACTTAATGAATCGAAATCATCAGTTGTTAGTCATTTAGCACGAAAAGCATATTTTTGGCTGGCATTATTCTATTTTTCAGGAACAGCTTTGGCAATTATA
>JANXXP010000299.1 GCA_025350595.1 Bacteroidota bacterium | reverse complement strand
GAACCACTTTCTATCTAAAAAATTGCACTTCGAACTGTTCGCACTATAAGAAAAAAAACTGGCAGATTGAAGTTTGGACTTCATCTGCCAGTTGTATTTTTAGAGCCCTACTTTATTAAGGGTACTTTTTCAGTGCCCTCCAGATCATGACGCCCTCTTTTTTTAAGCGTCTGGTCTCAGGTGTATAAGAATCTTTTTATTTTAAGTGTAGCTGTTTTTTGGAAAGGAACAGGGTGGAGAACAACTTTTTGTATCTGGCTGAATTTGTTAACATGAGTGTTAACGTAAAGCTGCAATTCATTGAGAACTTCCTCAACTTTATCATCAAACTGTTTGGACATATCCTGTCTAATATCCTGATATCTCTTTTCCAGTTCTTCCATATTAATGTGAACCAATGCAACAAGTTTCCCTTTTTGCTGAACAACAAGAGATTCCACAACAAAACGGAAGTTGTTTATAATTGACTCAATCTCTTCAGGATATATGTTCTCTCCACTTGAACTGAGGATCATATTTTTCAATCTTCCTTTTATGAAAAGGTTGTTATTACTGTCGAGGGTACCAAGATCACCTGTTTTGAACCAACCATCAGGGGTGAGGACCTCTTTTGTCATTTCTGATTCTTTATAATAACCTTTCATAATATTTGGGCCTTTTGCCCAGATTTCTCCTTCCCCGGTCTTTTTATCAGGATTGTGTATGATAAGTTCAATGCCTTCTATTTTAGGACCGGTTGACTCAAATACCGATTTTGAGGGATTTGCACCTGCAAGAAGAGGGGCTGTTTCTGTAAGGCCATAACCTATAGCATAAGGGAATTTTGCCTCGATTAAGAATTTTTCAACCGATTTATTTAATTTGGCTCCACCGATACCATAAAACTTCAGGTTACCACCAAAAGTAGCAATAAGTTTTTTCCCGGCAGCGTTATTAAGAATTTTTCGGAAAAACACGATTTTATAAAGAAGGTTAAGAATAAAGGATTCCCTGAATGTCGGCATTATTTTATTGAAATAAATTTTTTCAATAATCAGGGGAACAGTAAGCATCACTGTAGGTTTTATTTGAGCTAGAGCAGGAAGAAGTACTGCCGGAGTAGGAGGCTTCCTGAGATAATAAACGCAACATCCACAAAGCATAGGTAAAATTAACCCAAGAGTATTTTCATAGGTGTGAGATAATGGGAGAACTGACAAAAACCGATCCTTCTCATCCATTGGCTGTATTACCTTGCCTTTCAAAGCATTAAAAGTAATGTTTTTGTGAGTCAGCATGACCCCTTTTGAACGTCCTGTTGTTCCGGATGTATATATTATTGAAGCAAGATCGTCTTCTTTAACTTCATACTTTTTCAAAGGTTTAGCAGTAGGATCATATTCAGAAAAATCCGGTTCAGAAGAGATAAGGGAAAAGTCCTCAATAAGGATTGTAGTTTTGAGAAATTCGGATTTAAATCCCTCAATTCGTTGAATTAATGAGGCTGAAATAAATATCGCTTTTGCCCCTGAGTGCTCCAAAACATTACCAACTTCAGTATTTGAAAAATCAGGAAGAATTGGCACTACAACAGCACCCATAAAAGTGATTGAAAAGAAAGTTGCACCCCAGTTTGGCATATTGGAACTCAGTACAGCAACTTTATCTCCAGGACAGATTCCATTCTTTTCAAGAAAAGCAATTATCGACTGAATCTCAATATTGACTGTTTCCCAGGTCTTAGGCTCTTCCCCTACAAATCCATAAGCATTATTCTTACCGAATTTTCTCAATGTTTCATTGAACATTGAAGGGAAAGTCATGCGGATATTATTTTCTTCCATTATCCTTAATCTTAAGAAAATTCTAATCTGCAAAGGTAAGAAATTATTCGTTTTGAAGGCGAATAACAGTGAGATATTAGCTGAATAGTGCAAAAGCAAGACAAAACAATTGACCTTTATCAGAAGGAAAGGTTAATTTTGTAAATTATTTTTCAATATAAATATTATGGCTTCAGTAATCAGGATAACCAAGGAATTCTCATTTGAAATGGCCCATGTACTTTGGAATTATGACGGACCTTGCAGAAACGTTCATGGACACTCATATCGTCTTTTTGTAACAATATCAGGCGTTCCAATTGATACCCAGGAACATCCCAAAAACGGAATGGTAATTGATTTTACCGATTTAAAAAGCATTGTACGAAAAGAAATTGTGAACATTTTTGATCACGCTGTTGTTGTAAACAAACGGTATGCTAATGATAAAATTGAGTTGTTTTCCAGGCTGTTCGGCAATACTGTTGCTGTTGACTATCAACCAACATGTGAAAACCTGGTTTCGGATTTTGCCGGGAGAATAACAAAACATTTCCCCGGAGAGATTAGACTTCACAGTCTTAAACTCTACGAAACTTCAACCTCTTTTGCTGAATGGTATGCATCAGATAATGAATAAGTACTTTATTCACAGATACTTTTAATAAACTATAGAATAATTAGATGAACGATAAGATCCCTAAAAAACTATTCCTTCTGGATGCCTACGCACTCATTTTCAGATCGTATTACGCATTTATTAAGAATCCAAGAATAACATCAAAAGGGCTGAATACCTCTGCAGTATTTGGATTTCTTCTGACTCTGGAAGAGGTACTTCAGAAGCAGAAACCTACACATATAGCTGTTGTTTTTGATACTCCGACCCCGACTTTCCGACATATTATGTTTAAAGAGTATAAGGCTCACCGCGACGCAACTCCGGAAGAGATTATTAAAGCGGTGCCTTATATAAAAAGATTAATAGAAGCTTATAAAATCCCTGTAATTGATTATCCGGGATTTGAAGCTGATGACGTAATAGGTACATTAGCTAGAAAGGCCTCCGAACAGGGGTTTACAACATATATGATGACCCCTGACAAAGATTATGCACAACTTGTTTCAGAAAATGTATTTATGTTTAAGCCATCGAGAAGCGGCAATGAATCAATTTTGTGGGGCGTTGATGATATCAAAAGAGAATTCTGTGTTCAGAGACCTGAACAGGTTATAGATGTTCTGGCACTTATGGGGGACACATCAGATAATATTCCGGGAGCGCCGGGAGTTGGTCCTAAAACAGCAATGAAGCTGATCTCTGAATATGGCAGTATTGAAGAATTGTTTAAGAATTCCGGAAAGTTAAAAGGAAAGTTAAAAGAGATAATTGAAAATAACAGGGGACAAATTGAGTTCTCGAAAAAACTTGTTACTATAGAACAAAACGTTCCCGTGGAATTGAACGAAGATGCACTTATTCTTGAAGTACCTGATCCTCAAAAACTAAAAACCCTGTTTGATGAGTTGGAATTCAAGACAGTTGCTGCAAAAATACTTGCCGAAATAGATAAATCTGAGAAACCAAGACAGGTTCAACAAACTTCTGTTCCTCAAAAAGATTCATTTCAGGGTTCCCTCTTTGGAGATGAAGAAATCACTCCGGTAACTGAAAAAGAAACAATCGAAAATGTTAATCATAACTACATCCTCATTGACGGAAGTTCTGAACTTAAAGAATTTGTTAAAAAAGTTCTGCTTCTCACAGAATTCTGTTTTGATACGGAGACCACAAACATTAATGCCCTGGAGGCAGAACTTGTTGCTATGGCATTTTCATGGGAGAAAGGATCAGGATATCTAATTCATTTTCCTGAATCACAACAGGAAACAAAAGTTCTTCTGGAAATAATACGACCGGTTTTTGAGAATAAGGCGTCTCTGAAAATAGGGCAAAATCTGAAATTTGATATACAGGTTCTGGCAAATTATGGTATTGAAGTCTCCGGACCGATATTTGACACAATGATTGCCCACTATTTACTTGAACCAGACATGAGGCATAATATGAATTTATTATCTGAAACTTATCTTTCATACAGTCCGGTTCATATTGAGGCTCTGATTGGAGAAAAGGGAATAAATCAGAAAAATATGCGGGCGGTTCCGGTTAATAAGCTAAAAGAATATGCTGTTGAAGATGCTGATGTAACTTTTCAGCTGAAAACTGTTTTTGAACCCAGGATTAAAACTGAAGGATTGGAAGATCTTTCAAAAAACATTGAGATGCCTCTCATTAGTGTTCTCGCAGATATGGAAAGATGTGGGGTTAAGCTTGACCAGCAGGATCTTAAAGCCATAACAATAAATCTTCGCGAGGATATAATTTCTCTTGAAAAAGAGATTTATTCACTTGCAGGGACAGAATTCAACATATCTTCACCAAAACAGTTAGGAGATATTCTTTTCATAAGGCTTAAACTTGACGAAAATGCACGGGTAACAAAAACGCGGCAATTTGTGACAAATGAGGAGATATTACAAAGACTTACAAGCAAACACCCTATTGTTGATAAAGTGCTGGAATACAGAGGACTCAAGAAATTATTATCAACCTATGTTGAAACACTTCCCCTGCTGATAGATAAAAATACCGGCAGGATTCATACTTCTTATAACCAGGCCGTTGCCTCAACAGGACGATTAAGTTCCAACAATCCGAACCTTCAGAATATTCCCGTTAAAGATGCACGTGGACGGGAAATCAGGAAAGCATTTGTTCCTGAAAAGGGACATATTTTCTTTTCAGCTGACTATTCCCAGATTGAATTGAGACTCATGGCTCATCTCAGTAAGGATGAAAGTATGATAGCTGATTTTCTTTCCGGAAGCGATATTCATGCAGCCACCGCAGCGAAAATTTTTGGGGTGGAGATCAAGGATGTAACCAGAGAGATGCGCAGCAGGGCCAAAACAGCTAATTTTGGAATTATATACGGGATTTCATCATTCGGACTTTCTGAGAGGCTTACAATAGGGAGGAAAGAGGCAAAAGATCTGATTGATGGATACTTTAATTCTTATCCCGGTGTTAAAGTGTATATGGATGAAAGCATTAAAAAAGCCCGGGATCTGGGATTTGTAACCACAATGTTTGGAAGGAAGCGATATCTTAGAGACATTCATTCGCAAAATCAGGTTATGAGAGGCAATGCAGAAAGAAATGCTATTAATGCACCGATTCAGGGTAGTGCTGCAGATATTATAAAAATAGCGATGATCAGAATACACAAAAGAATGAATTCCGAACACTATTTATCAAAAATGATTCTGCAGGTGCATGACGAACTTATTTTTGAAGTAGAAATATCAGAACTTGAAAAACTTAAGAGCATGGTTTTGGATGAAATGTCAAATGCTGTTAAACTGGA
This sequence comes from Bacteroidota bacterium, assembly GCA_025350595.1. Taxonomy (GTDB): domain Bacteria; phylum Bacteroidota; class Bacteroidia; order Bacteroidales; family VadinHA17; genus LD21. The sequence goes on along the minus strand of JANXXP010000299.1, from coordinate 21,209 downwards.
TGTTCCTCTAAAAGTTGACTGGGGTACCGGAAATAACTGGTTTGAAGCACATTGAAATAAAACCCCCAACTCCATCTGCCTTGCTTCGCTGAAGCTGTTACGCAAAGGCGAAGAAGTGGGGGCTAAATGTTAAGGAATAAAAATATGGAAGTTAAAGTATTGTTTTTTGGTGTTTTAGCCGAGGTTACAGGAACCCGTTTGAAAAACTACTATGAAGTGAAAACAATAGGCGATCTTAAACTCAGGATTTATGATGACTTTCCGGAAGTGATTCATTACAACTTTCGTATTTCTCTTAATAATGAGATCATTAACAATGATCCTAACCTGAATAACGGAGATGAAATAGCCTTGATGCCTCCATTTGCAGGCGGATAATTATTCAAATACTAATGCTTTGCTACCATGAAATCGGATTGTCTTATTAATGGGCCTATAACTCCGGATGTCATTACTTCTCTGATGGAAAAAATTTCAGAAAGAACCGATACCGGAGGTCATTCTGTTTTCCTTGGCCAGGTCAGAGCTGATTATGAAAATGATAAGAAAGTTAAGGCGATCGACTATTCAGCTTATGAGGGTATGGTAACAGTTGAGGTAGAAAAAATCAAAGAAATAATTTTAGCTGAGTTTACAGAGGTTAAATCAATTGAAATAATTCATTCTTCCGGGATTGTAAAAGCTGGAGAGATTTCTCTTTTAGTTCTTGTTTCTGCTGGTCATAGGCATCACGCAATCATGGCATGCAGTAAAGCTGTAGAGTTGATAAAGAAAAAACTGCCCGTCTGGAAGATGGAGATTTTTGATGATGATTCTCACTTATGGAAATAAAATAGTTCCTCTTAGACTGGCTTCAGTGATTTTCTATTTAACGATAACATTGTTCTTTCGGTGTTCTGATAACTCTTTTTTGTAATTAGTACTGGACCGGTTTGTCCTTTAAGTATTGAGCTATATTTTTCTTTATTATTCAATATTTCGAGAGCTTTTGAGACTTGTTCATCCTTTTTAAGTGTCCATGAAATGGCTCCATCCTCATAAAAATACCTGCTTATAATTTCATCTTCAATAAGATCAGTTATTTCACTCCTGAAAAGTGTCAGGTCCTGGCCTAGACTATGTGCAATGTCTTTTTCCAAATCTGAAAAAAGATCCTTATGAATATCATAATATTTTTCTTTTTTTGCATTGGTGATGAGCTCTGCAAGAGATTCTTCTGTGCCAGTTTTATAACTGAAATTGCGATTAATAAGAAATGTTTTAAATTCGCTATAGTCACTGTCTGAGAAAGAGAATTGTCCAGGGGTCTTTATTTCCGGATGTTCCCAGAAGTATTTGGTGGCAAAATCGAATATATAATTTCTCAGGTATAGTTCTGCAGCAATCTGGCTTAAAGGCTCAGATATACTTTCAACATCCGGAGCTATTCCTCCACCATCTTTTACAATCCTTCCATTTTTTGTTTTAAATTCTGAAATAAGAGAGTCAGGAATGATACCAACACTGCCATCTTCATTTGGGTGTGAGAAATCACGTGCTTGAATACATCTGCCACTGGGGATATAATACTTAGCTGTAGTAACTTTAAGTTGAGTATTATAACTTAATGGGCGTGTTATTTGCACTAACCCTTTTCCATATGATCGCTGACCAACAATTATCCCACGGTCAAGATCCTGAATGGCTCCTGCGACAATTTCTGAAGCAGATGCTGAACCTCTGTTAATAATTATTGCAAGAGGAATTTTTTCATCTATTGCAGGTTTTATTGTTTTGAAATTTTCATCAAACTGTTTGACTTTTCCTTTTGTTGATACCACCTCATTCCCTGGTCCTACAAAAAGATTTACGATATCAACAGCCTCGGTTAGCAATCCCCCGGGGTTGCCTCTAAGGTCGAGAATAATCTGTTGAGGGTTATTGGTTTTTAATGCGGTAAGAGCATTCTTTACGTCTTCAATACAATTCTGAGTGAAACTGGTAAACCGTATATATCCTGTTTTAGAATCTATCATTCCGTAGTAAGGAACCGGAGGGATTATGATTTTTTCCCTTTTTAACGGGTAATCTTTTTCTTTCCCGTTCCTTTCAATTGTTAATGTAATATCTGTTCCTGGATTTCCTTTGAGCTTTTCACTGACTTTATCTGTTGATAAACCCTTAAGAGAAGTACCATCTACTTTTTTAAGAAGATCTCCTGCTTTTATCCCGGCCATATCGGCGGGGAATTTTTTATATACCTCACTGATAACAACATAATCGCCACTGCTTCGGACAAGAGATCCTATTCCACCATATTTCCCTGTTGTCATAAATGTAAATTCATCAACCTCGGATTCCGGATAATATACTGTATATGGATCAAGAGTCTTGAGCATGTTATCAATACCAGCTTTGACCATTTTATCAGGGTCAATCTCATCAACATAAAAAGTATTTATCTCCCTGAAGAGAGTAAAAAAAATGTCCAGATTTTTAGCAATCCTGAAATCTCTGGTTTCCTGATTAACCAGAAATCCGGTACTGATGCCAGCAACTAGCACAAGAGTTAAAACTATAATTATCCTGCCTGGACGTATCTTTTTCATAACAAAACGAGCTTAATTTGGAACGGCGAAAATAATAAGAAATTTTGGTAATGTCTTTGATAAAGAAACAATTAAAACAACTTTAACATTTCTAATCATAAATTAGCTGGAAGATCGAATCAGGAAGATAAAAGGTCGTTATTACTTCCGACTTCCGGGTTCTGACTTCCAACTTTAGTATTCTCTTTATTTAAAGCAATAAGTTTATTAATCATCTCCTTAATTGATTTCTCGATAGTAGGATAATCGGGAACCGAATTCCCCTTTACAATAACAACAAAAACTATCTGAATATGTTCGGAGGTAAGATGCTCATAAAGAAGTTTCTTGTGTTTACGGAACGCTTCCCTCATTCTTCTTTTTATGAGGTTTCTTGTTATCGCCAGCCTGAATCCTTTTTTTGAAACGCTGAAAGTGACCTGAACCGGATAAGTGAGTGATGAAGTGCTTTTTCCCCAGACAACTTTAAAAAGAGAAGTGTAGAAAATATTTCCGGTTTCAAACAGGGAGGAAATAACCTTCTTACTGCAGAGTCTTTCGGACTTTTCAAATGTCTCCTTGGTAGTATTCATGTCATTTCAACTTAATCTATAAGCACACCAAATTACTACTTTGGTATGTATAAGTAAGTCAGTATGTTGAAAATTAGTTTACCTTAAGTTTCTATTATACTCTTTCAGATAATCATCAAGCGCCATCGTCATTGACGGAGCTTTTGGATTGGGAGCATTTATATCGAGTCTTAGTCCTTCGTGTTCAACTGCACAAGCTGTTGTCGGTCCGAATGCCGCAATTTTAATATCCCCCTGCACAAATTCAGGGAAATTTTCTTTGAGTGATTTTATACCGGAGGGGCTGTAAAAGACAAGGATGTCATAGTCAAATGCCTTTTCATTCGAAAAGTCTGTACTGATGGTTTTATATAGAGTTCCTATTGTATGCCGGATGCCATTTTTGCAGAGAAGATCAGGAATTTCAGCATTATGTGGTTCAGATAGAGGGACGAAGAAGTTATCTTCCTTGTGTTTGGCAATTACATCAATCAGGTCCTGAAATTTTGCTTTTCCATGAAATATTTTTCGTTTTCGGTATACAATATATTTTTGAAGATAGAAAGCTACATTTTCAGTAATGCAAAAATATTTCATAGTATCAGGAACCACTGTCCTGAGTTCAGTACAAATTCTAAAGAAGTGATCAATTCCTGTTTTGCTTGTAAATATTACAGCTGAAAAGTCAAGGATATTTATTTTTTGCTGACGAAAGTCTTTTGACGAGATACCTTCAACCTGATTAAAGGGTTTGAATTCAACTTTTAGATTATATTTTCTTGCCAGTTCGAAATATGGAGATTTCGGATTCAACGGTTCTGGCTGCGACACTAAAATCTTCCTTATTTTCAACTCTTTACAGTTTAGTTTTACTTTCAAAGTAACACTTGCCAATCTAAACAAGGCCTGAAAAATATTTTATTAATATCAAAACAGGCAGAATTTCCAAGCCACAAAGGTATAAAATCAAATAGAATATTGAGATATTCCGGTTTATAAATATTATCATTAGTCTGAGAACACGTATAAGGTACATTACCCCAAGTACAACTCCTCCCGATATAATTCCCACACCTACAGGTAAAAGCACCGTATAAGACATTAGAATTATAGTAAGAAAAAGCAGTAGGGCACTAAATTGGTAAAATTGATAAACATCAACAAGATATTCTCTGAAGATCTCCTTCTCCCCACTGGCGTTGCCTGCAACGATGCAAACTATATGTCTTAAGGTAACAGCAGAGACAACTGAACCGAAAGAAATCACCCAAAAAATAATTCCATTTATTCGGGACGGAATTATATCAAAATAAAAAGCTGTACAAAATGTAAACAGACCGATTATCAGAAATGATATTAAATTAAGGATTGTTGATTGCCAATAAAACATACTGGAGCTTTCTCTTGAAGAAGGCTCGCTGATCCCCCTGAAAATGAAAAACCTGGTAACCGGAGGTAATGCATTCGTAGATTTTGTCCTGATAATTGAATATAGAAGTGCAGAAATGAGAATGATCCCTATTATCCAATCTGCATGTAGTGGTTTTGAAGGCAAATTTTGTCCGTCCCTCAGATGCTTTACCAGAGATGCCCTTGCCATTGAATTAATCTGCTTGTTTTTTTCAACAAAGATGAACGGGAATCTGTTTAAAGAGACAGATTCAATTTTCGTTATAATATTGGTTGAATCATAAAATGTTACGTCAGCAATGATATTTCTTTGGCAAACAGATGTTGTGTCGGGTTGACTTACTGTTAAAGTATCTTGGGGATTGTCAGGACAACAATTTATCATCATTCTTCCGGATTCAAAAACACAAAAGTAATGATAAATACAAAATCAATACTAAATTAAACACATGGTTTAGATCAGAAATGATCAATCCTGCATCCGGATATCTCAGAGAGAATATTATTTGCCAGTCTGCTGGCTCCGATTCTGAAGAGAGAATTATTAAGCCAATCTTCTCCCAAACAATGCTTTACAATCTGAAAATATCTGTATGCATCTATCGGATCAACTATCCCTCCTGCAGCTTTAAATCCCACTTTGATTCCTGTTTCAGAATAGAAATCAGAAATTGCATGGCACATTATAAATGCAGCCTCAGGAGTTGCAGAAACAGGTGTCTTCCCGGTAGATGTTTTAATAAAATCAGCACCCGCATCCATTGCAATCATTGAAGCCTTGAAAATATTTTCATAATCACCTAATAACCCCGATTCAATTATAACCTTTAGCTGTTTATCTCCAATAGCCTTTTTTATCTCCCCGATTTCATCTGCAACAAGTGCAAAATCATTTCCAAGAAAAGCGCCTACAGGAATTACAATATCAATTTCATCAGCTCCGGCTTCAACTGCCATCTTACTTTCAGAAACCTTTATACTTCTAAATGTCTGAGAGGTAGGAAAGGATCCAGCTACTGACGCTATTTTAATATTTTTGGCAGTAAGTTTTTCTTTTACTACTGACACAAAATTGGGATAAACACATATTGCCGCAACATTCGGGATATTCGAATACCTGCCTGAAAAACTATTTACCTTTCCGGTAAAATGTAAGATATGGCTCTTGTTGTCAGTTGTATTAAGGCTGGTAAGATCAATCATGTTCAAAAGACTCATCAGCAAATGTTTATCCGGAAATTCCTGTAAGGAGGAAAACACTTTTTTAAGGCCCTTTTTGACTTCAGTTTCCGAGGGACATGATTTGATTAGTTTTTGATAAAGTTTTGTCATAATTTATTCTGTTGTTTTAAACGAATAAAGACATAAGAGAAAAAATTTCGGGGTCAATATAATGCTTTTTGGTTTCATTACTATTTTAATTTCTAAGTTTTTCATTTCTGGCCAGAGAAGCAAATATTCCAAAGACAGATAATATAGAAAAAATTAAAAAACCTGTTCTCATTGCGGAAATAAGTCCCGTATAAGTTGCCGGATTTATTGTCTGATTACCAATATATAAAGATATGAGCATCATTGCTATTCCCATGCTCATCATCTGGCCAACCATCCTCATGGTTCCGACAACTCCTGAAGCAACACCAAGTTGTTTTTTTTCAACAGAGCTCATTATAGCATTTGAGTTTGGAGAGGAAAATAATCCAAAACCGATCCCCATCAAAGCAAGTAGCAGAACGATAAGATAGTTAGGAGTAGTTTCGTTAATAAAGCAAAGAAGAATTAGTCCCGATGCTGTTAGCCCCATGCCTATTGATGCAATTACCCCCGGATTTTTTTTATCTGATAATCTGCCAGCAATCGGAGAAAGGAGAGTCATTGCAATTGGTTGTGATATCATTATTAATCCGGCAGTTCTTGCATCGAGTCCTTTAAGATATTGTAAGTATAAGCTAATGAAAAATCCGGTTGCACTGGTTGCAGAATAATTAATAAGGGCTGCAAGACCTGAGAAAGCAAAGACTCTGTTCCTGAGAATAAGACGAATATCAAAAACAGGATTACTGATTTTATCTTCAACTATCAGGAAAATCAGTGCCATCAGGACTCCTGTTGTAATGCAGATCCATCCTAAAGATGAAGGAAGCCGTGAAAACCCATACATGAAGGATGACAAAGCTATCCCGTAAATAGAAGAACCTTTCCAATCAAACTTTTCTCCAGTTGATTCTGCCCATTCAGTTTTAATTTTCCTGTTTATAAGAATAAGAGAAACAATACCTAAAGGAACCAGAAAAGCAAAAATACTTCTCCAACCCAGATACTGTGTCAAAATTCCTCCTATAACTGGGCCACATGATAATCCCAGATAGACAGCAGTTATGTTTATTCCCATTGCTTTTCCACGCTCCCCGGGCGGGAAAACAGATGTGATTATTGCCAGGCTTGTTCCGAATATCATAGCGCTTGACAATCCCTGAAGTATTCGTAATCCTATCAAAGAAGTTATGCTTTTAGAAAAGAGTATTAAAAATGTTGAAATGGTAAACAGAAGTATTCCAGATGTAAAGACCTTTTTCCTGCCAATAATGTCAGCCAACCGGCCAAAAGGCAGAAGAAAAATAGCTGATGAAAGCATAAAACTACTGATAACCCACCCAAGACTAATCGCATTCGCATGGAGATCTTTCCCAATTGCCGGAAGAGCCAGATTAACTGCTGATCCAAGGAAGGGCGTAAGGAATGCTGCAAAAGTTGCAACAAGCAGAACCGAGCTCTTGGAAATATTTTTTTCGGTCGTTTCAATATTCATACTTATTCTTTTTCTTTAGTATCAATGATTATTGTTACCGGACCATCATTAACTAATTCTACCTGCATCATTGCACCAAATTCACCCGATCCGACCTCTTTTTGCATTAACTCAGAAAGACTGCTTAAAAATCTGTTATATAAAGGAATTGCAATATCAGCATGGGCGGCACGAATATAAGAAGGCCGGTTTCCTTTACGGGTTTTTGCATGAAGAGTGAATTGGCTTACAATAAGGACTTGCCCATTGATATCCAGAACTGAAAGATTCATTATCCCGCTAGCGTCATTAAAAATCCGCAACTGAACTATCTTACTGCATAGCCATTCAATATCAGTATCATTATCAGATTCTTCGATACCGATAAGAACAAGTAACCCAGCTGAAATTTCCGATTTGATTTTGTTGTCTGTTTTCACAGAAGCCCGGCTTACCCTCTGAATTACAGCTCGCATTACAACAAATTTAGTGAAGTTCAAATATATACAATCGGGATCAAAAACTATTCAATGGTGATTTATATTATATTTGTCCAACATAGAATTACTTAATGGACTACTTCACAATCATTGCCATAGCTCTTGGACTATCTTTCGATACTTTTGCAGTTTCTTTTTCCTATGGGGTTATCAGGAGTACTATCCTTTTCAGACAGGCTTCAAGAATCGCTATAGTTCTTGCAATATTTCAGGGAGGGCTGACGATTGCAGGGTATTTTCTTGGTTCTATTATTTCAGGGGCACTAAAGGCAACTGATCATTGGATTGCATTAGGATTGCTCTCTTTTCTGGGCATTAAGATGATAATTGAAGGGCGAAAAAAAACAGGCAATGAAGAAGCAAAGGATTTCAGTAGTACAATTGTTCTTTTTACTATTGCGCTGGGAACAAGTATTGATGCTTTTGCTGTAGGAATCAGTTTTGCGCTCTTGGATGTAAAGATTTGGCAATCAGGAATTCTTATTGGATTTGTGACTTTTCTCGCTTCAATGACCGCAATAAGAATCGGGAAATCGGCCGGAGAACGACTTGGAAATAAAGTCGAAATTATCGGAGGGTTAATTTTAATCGCAATAGGCATAAAGATCTTTCTTGAGCATATACTAGCCTGATTGATATTTATAATTTCCCCGTTTATTTTCTTATAGTTCTGATTCCGAAAACCGGTCCGGCCATATTTGAAGCATGTGCCTGAAATTTGACTGTGACCGTAGCCTTTCCTTTAGAGATCTCTTGGGGAATATTGTACTGAATACTTATGAACTGACCATCCTTTTTCCCGGAGATATTCTCTGTAGCAATTATTTTGTTGTTTACCAGGATATCAAAGGTTTTGGCTCCCGGAAATCCTCCCCAGTAATCGACAACCAATGCATTTGCTAAATCAGGTTTAACTTTAAGATCAAATGAGAACCATCCGCTTCGAGACTCCCGGTTCGGTCTCTCCTTAAATGAGCCCGTAGAAGTTTTTTCGCCTTTGAAATTATGATTTCTCTCGGGCTGCATTTCCCCGGGTTGTACAAAATCAATTTGAGCTTCCCTTATTTTTTTAAGAGTTTCAAGTACGGCATTATACTCTGCTTGTTTTGCAGTCCAGGAAGCTTCATTAAACTGATCCCAGTAAATTGAATATCTGCGGTTATAAATTGTGTAAAATGGTTTCAACTCAATATCACGGGGCCTTCCGGTTTTTACCGTAACAAAAGTATTTGTCTTATTTTTGACAGGTTTTGTCCAGGTCGAGGGAACTCTTTTTTCGGTCATCAGTACGGGAACGTACATCGCGTCTCTTGAAGCAGCGTCAGCTAGCGGACCAAGATCGCCAGCCATTACAAGCGGACCATACATTAAAGCTACCCTGTTGCTGTCATCCGGCATATTTTCAAGACGCAATGAAAAAGGGAATTTTACCTCAATTATATCTCCGGATTTCCAGGTTCTGTCAATGGCAATATAACTGCCTGGCTGCTGATTTACCCTCCTGGGGCTGCCATTCACTTTGATTTCAACACCCGTCTTTGCCCAGTCAGGATATCGGATTTGAAGTATAAGCCTTATTGGTTTTTCACATATAAATTCAAAATGTGAGCCTTGCTCTTCCGGGAATTTGGTCTTTTGTGTTAGAATGATCCCTTTTTCCTTCCAAGTCAGCTCAGAAGCAATATATTGAAAGGTAAATAGTTCATTATTATTGTGATAATAAATGTTCTTCCCATATTTTGAATGGTTCTCCATGCCTGTACCCACACAGCAGGTTAAGGAGAAGGGATCCTGAAAGTCTTTAAATCCTCCCATGTCGAGAGAAAGATTATAAGTGACTCTTCCGTTTTCAGGATTTTGAGTTGCAAGGATATGGTTAAAAAGGGCTCTTTCATAAAAGTCAGCAACCTTGGCAGAAGGTTCCCATTCAAACAGGTGTTCTGTAAGTTTAAGCATATTATAAACATTACATGATTCGGTTGTTCCTTCACCCAGGCTGCTTCTAAGTTTATCAGCAGGTCCGAAATATTCATTATTTCCGTTGCCACCGGTAACATAGGAGTGGTGATAGACAACGGTTTGCCAGAAAAATTCTGCCGCTTTCCTGTCAGAAGTATCCCCTGTAAGTTCATAGATTCTTGATAATGCAACAAGTTTTGGGATATTTGTATTGCAATGTTTTCCGGGAAGTACATCCTTGCCCTCCTTAAGCGGATCGAGAATAGCCTTTTGATAAAATATTTTGGAAATCAGAAGATATTTTTCATTTTTTGTATCTGCATATAAATCAGCCAGGGTTTCACTTATTCCCCCGTGTTCGCACCGTAGCATCCTCTGGATCTGTTCTTCATTCAAAGGAGTAACAATTCCATCCAACCAGTCGGCGAAGTGCTTCTCAACAACCAGAGCAGTAGTATCTCCGCACAGCCTATACGCATCTCTCAATCCTGCCATGATTTTGTGTTGCGTGTAGAAAGGAACCCATATTCCATTTAGATCAAATCCCTGTGAACGGATATCTCCTTTCCCTACTTCTTTCTCAAGAATCTTTTTACCATTTGGAAATGCTCCGATATATCCACTTCCGTCTTTATCCTGAAGATATTTAAGTTCAGTGACCATGTAATTAACTCTTTCTAGGAATCGCTTATCTCCTGTAGTCTGATACATCATTGAGCAGGCACTCAGATAATGGCCAAGACTATGTCCTGCAATTGTTTCATCTTCCCAGCCAAGATAATGATCGGCCTTTGGTTATAATCCGGCTTCAGAATAGAATTTTGACAACAACCTGTCAGGTTCGTATTTGAGAAGGGTATTAATATTAAGTTCTGTGGCAAGGAGGAAAGGTCCGTCAAGCAACTTAATATCAGTTAGTTCAAATGGCAAAACCCTGAAAGAAACAACATCTGAACCGCCAGATTTTATAAAGCTTTTCTCATGAGAGGAACAGCTGATAACTGCAAGGAGTATTAAAAAGGAAAATACAATTGTCCCCAAAGTCTTTTTCATAAAGATCTGTGTTTTAAATATAGTGTTCATTTAACAAGTATAAAGATAAGCCAAAGAGATTAAAACGGAATCATGTGTCGTTTCCTTTTGCTGAAAACTGCCATTTCGGTAAACCCTATGTATCTTAGCAATTCATAAGCTTCCTCAAAATATTGTCCAACACGGGAAGGCATGTGAGCATCTGAATTAACGCAAACTGGTACATTCTCTTCCCTGAAAATATGAAGAAACTTTCGGTCAGGATAAAAATCGGCTAGTGGTCTGTTTCTTCCATTTGTATTAACCTCAAATGCAACATTGTGAAATTTCATCAATTTGGCAAGTCTTCTGTAATGGGGCTCCTGATCAGCGGAGGGTTTATAACCATAAATTCTTATTAGATCGCAGTGACCTATTATATCAAAAATGCCTGAAGTTGCTGCGATACAGACGGAATCAAAATATGATTCAAAAAGTCTGTCGATACTTTTCCCCTCGTAAAACTCAGGTCCAAGATCAACGGTTTTTTCTCCAAGATAGTGAACTGAACCAATAATATAATCAAGAGGAAGCTTCCGGAGAAAGGCACTAATATCTTTTTCTTTTCCGGCAAAAAAATCAACTTCCAAACCAGTTCTGATTTTTAAATTTTTTGTTTTATTTCGAAGAGTCTCTATGTTATTAATGTAGTTATAAATATTGATCGGGTTCATATTCCAGGGTTCTGGTTCCTTGAACAGTGTTAAATGTTCGGAAAAGCCGATTTCCTTAAGCCCTGCTGCTATTGCAGGAGCAATATATTCCTCCGGACCGGATCGTCCATCGCTGAATGTTGAATGAATATGGTAATCAGTTTTGTAAATCATATCTTCCGGAAGAACGAAAATGCCCTCCAAATTGAAACAATAGAGTCGAATCAGAAGATAAAACTAATCGAAAATTGACAAAATGAACAGGAATTTAATAATTTTGTGAAAAATTTATAGCGTGAACGAAAAGAAAAATCCTTGTGTCTGCGCAAATTGTGATTTCCGTGATGTTGTATTTGCATATCTTGATGATCCGGCAATTGAGGAATTATGCAGTAATAAAGAAGAACAGTTTTTTCGCAAAGGGGAGATTATAAATCACGAAGGAGAGAAAATAGTAAATTTCAAATATCTGAAAACCGGGCTTGTTAAGCTTTACAGACGAACAGCAACGGGAGAAGAGCAGGTAATAACTATTACAAGACCCTTCGAGTTTGTAAGTAACATGAGCATTTTTTCTGAGGAAAAATATCAGTACTCTGTTTCAGCTTTGGAAGATTCGGTGGTATGTTTGGTTAGACTGGATTTTATTAAAGAGCTCTTTTTAAAGAATGGAGGATTTGCCATGGGGCTTCTTACCAAGATCTCAATGATCAATGATAAGATAATAAGTCAGACCCTTGATATAAGACAAAAGAATCTGGTTGGAAGGGTAGCTTATGTACTTCTGTATTTTTCAAAAGAAATCTATGTTTCAAGAGTCTTCGACCTACCTGTTTCCAGAAAAGAGATTGCAGACTATATTGGAATGAGTACAGCAAATGTAATCAGGACGTTGTCCGATTTCAAAAAAGAGTCAATAATCAGAGTTTTTGGGAAGACAATTGAAATTGTCGACATCAATAAACTAGAAATAATATCTAAGAGAGGATAACCTCTTTTCCCTCCCGGGGTTTTATTCTTCATCTAAGTAGAATACTTCTTAAACAGCCCTCAAGTGCGGGATATCTGAATTTAAACCCGGAACTAATGATTTTTTCTGATGAAATCCGACTCCCTGAAAGTAATACATCAGACATCTTTCCGAGAACAGCTCTGATAACAAATGCAGGCACCGGGACCGGGAACAGCGGTTTTCCCATAACCCGGGCAAGTGTTTCAACGAATTCTTTATGCGTAACATTCTGAGGGGATACGGCATTGTAAGCACCGTTCATATCCTGATCTTCAATAGCTTTAAGATAAATATTGCACAAATCATCTATATGTATCCATGGCATATACTGCCTGCCGCTGCCTGTCTGCACCAGAAATCCGGATTTAGCCGGCATCATTAATTTTGATAAAGCACTGTCGTTTCTATCCAGCACCACGGCTGTCCTTATTTTTACCGTACGGATACCCGTGTCCATAAACTTATCCGCAGCTTCTTCCCATTTCCTGCATGTTGTTCCCAGAAAATCATTTGCGGGCAAATCTTTTTCAGTAAAAATCTTTTCCGATGAGATTGAACCATAATATCCAACGGCAGAAGCTGAAATAAAAGTTTTCAGCTTAATATCATTTTCGATTATTCCCCTGAAAAGTAATCCGGTCGTTTTCATGCGGCTATTTACAATTTCCTCTTTTCTCTTTTTTGTCCATCGGGCTTTTCCAATATTTGCTCCTGCCAAGTGAACAATGTGATCAATTCCTTCAAATGCCTTAGTGTCAATAATTCCCTTCTCGGGCTCCCAATAGAATAATCTTACATTTCCTGATTGTTTGGAACTTCTTGATAGGTGCGACACATTATATCCTCTTACCACAAGAATTGAAGTAAGGTATTTTCCTATGAGGCCACTTCCCCCTGAAATCAAAACAGATGGGGGTTTTAATTGATTTTCCATAAGGGACGGTTCTTCCAAACAGGTTTTTTGGAATAATATTAAAAAGTTTTACTTTAGAGGTCTTAAATTTACTAATAATGGAATCAAATAAAAAACAAAAGATCATGGCAAACCTAAAAACAACGAAGGGAACAATAGCGATTCTTACCGGAGGTGGAGATGTACCGGGACTTAACCCCGCCATCAGGGCTGTAACAATCCGTGCAAACCGGGAAGGGTACAAAGTAATTGGATTGCGAAGGGGCTGGGCTGGCATCTCAGAATTAGTAAGAGATTCTAAAGCTGACAACTCAAACAATTTTCAGATCCTTACTGATGATATAGTTAATAAGGCCGGACGTACCGGGGGGACCTTTTTACATACTTCCAGAACACGTCCCAGCCATATGTCAAAGGAAAGTGTTCCTGAACATCTTCAAAGCACCTATAATGCTGAATATAATGATATTACTCCGGAGATTATCAAGAATCTTGAATGGCTAGGAGTTGATTATCTTATTCCAATAGGCGGAGATGATACACTAAGCTACGGAGTTCATTTGTATAAAAAGGGGGTAAATGTTGTTGCAATTCCCAAGACGATGGACAATGACGTACCGGGAACAGATTATTGTATTGGTTTCAGTACCTGCATCTCAAGAACCATTCAAATGACAAACAGTCTAAGAACTTCCGCAGGTTCGCATGAGAGGCTATTAGTTCTTGAGGTTTTCGGAAGATATGCTGGTTTTACAGCGATGCTGCCAACCCTTGCAGGTGCAGCTAACCGGTGTGTAATACCTGAATATGAATTTGAAATCGATCAACTTGCAAAGCTTTTAGTTGAAGACAGAAATCATAACCCAAGTAAATATTCTGTTGTTTTGATATCTGAGGGAGCAATGTTTAAAGGAGGAGAGATGATCTTTTCTGACAGTGAAAAAGATGCTTATGGGCATGCTAAACTCGGAGGAATTGGCGAAATGGTTTCCGCAAAACTTAAAGAACTTTCACCAAAGTATAATCATGGGAAAGTAATAAATGTTATTTACCAGAAACTTGGTTATATGGTACGTGGAGGAGATCCTGATGCTTTGGATTCAATTGTCCCTATGGCTTATGGAAACCTGGCTCTGGATCTGATACTAAAAGGTGTTCATGGAAGAATTGTGGTGCTTAAGAACGGAAGATATGATAACCTGCCTATTGATGTGGTTACATCATCCAAAAAAATCGTGAAACTCTCAGATTATAATACTGAAAGATTAAGACCATATTATCACAGCTTTGAGATGAAACCATTCCTTCTGATGGCCTCGGATAATTAAAAGACAGATAAAAAATAAACCTATCTATGTAGAGACGACCAATTTGGACGTCTCTACGTGTTTTAATATATTCCAAAGGAATATTTACATTTGTTGAAAAAATAGTTCATTTGGAAAGGGGTATCGTTTTAAAATCAACCGGAAGCAGTTACAAGGTTCTTCTTGAGGGAGGAAATATTACTGATTGCTCAGTAAAGGGAAAACTCCGTATCAGAGAATTACGTATAACAAACCCAATTGCTGTTGGAGATACTGTCTTATTTGAAATAGACCTTAAAAATAACTCAGGAATTATTACTGAAGTAGTTGACCGAAGGAATTACATATTGCGTAAAGCCACAAACCTCTCAAAGCATTCCCAGATAATTGCAGCGAATATTGATCAGGTTTTTCTCATGATTACGATTATTCTTCCGGAGACCCCCGTGGAATTTATTGACAGGTTTCTAATTACAGCTGAAGCATACAGAGTCCCTGCTAAAATTATTATTAATAAAATAGATCTGTATAAAGAGGACGATATTGAAAAAATGAAATATCTGGAGGCAATGTACACCAAAATTGGGTATGAATGTTTCAGGCTATCTCTGAAAGAACAAACTAATCTTGAAACACTTAAAGAGTTGATGAAAGATAAGGTCAGCCTAATCTCAGGTAACTCAGGAGTTGGAAAAACAACTTTGCTCAACTCATTCAATCCTGCTCTTAATCTAAAAACTGCAGAAATCTCAGATTATCATAAACAGGGAAAACATATTACAACTTTCCCGGAGATGCATAAGATGCCTTTCGGCGGATTTATAATCGATACTCCGGGAATACGTGGGTTTGGAGTAGTCGACATGAAAAAGAATGAAATTTACCATTTTTTTCGTGAAATATTCAAAATATCAAAATATTGCAGATTTAATAATTGCCTCCATCTTGATGAACCGGGTTGCGCCGTTAGAAAGGCTGTTGAAACCGGAGATATAGACTTTCTTCGCTACAGGAGCTATCTTAACATTCTGGATGGTGATAATGACAAGTACCGGTAATTGAAAAATATTGTATTTAAGATTATCTTTATATTCTTTGCAGATTAACAATTCTCACAAATGAAAAGAATTCTTATTATTGCTTATTCAGCATTTGCATTAATCCTCCTTGTTAATTATATTTATTATAATAGCCTGTATAACAGACAGATAAGTTACATTATTGAGTTACTTGACCGGCAAGTGCAGATTGTTGGCCTCTCTGTCGATGCTATTAATAACGACTTCCCGAGCGATTTAAATCAGATATTTTTTAACGAAGATCCTACCCTGTTTTTTTCTAAGCCCGATAATCAGAACAGAGTAAAAGAAAAAATGAAGCTGTTTTTTTCAAAGTATAATGATTTTGTTATCAGCATAAAATTTTTTGACGAAAGGAAGAATGAATTCACATTAAAAAGGGATGGTGACAAAACAGGGGAATGGCTTGAGCAACCATTTGTCCGTAAAGCTCAACCGTCAATGGTTGATATGGAAAAACTGGTTCAGGAAAACCGGAAATTTGAGTACTATCTTCCTGTTTACAATAAGAAAGAACTATTCGGCAATATAGTTGTCACTGTTGACTATCAGAAATATTTCAAAGAAATTTTCACTGTATTTAACCTGAAGGAATATCAATGGCAATGGGTAGTCAGCGATTCTGGAGAAATTATTTTCGATAATAATATCAAAAAGGCAGAATATACTAAACTTGATAAGATCACAAAAAGCCTTGCAGGAGGAGCCGTTGAGAATATTACACATGAAGCTGTTTCTAACGGGAATAAGGAAGAAATTATTTCATCTTATTATTCCACGCAACTTCTTCAGAGAGACCTTGGATTGGTTTTTTCAGCGCCTACCGGTTTTTTCCAGAAATTTGTAATCAGGAACTCATTATTTATCGTTCTGGGAACACTGTTTCTTATTCAGATCATAATATTTATTTTCCTTCGGTATTTTAAATCTCAAAAATCGGAAAAAGATCGTTTGAAGACATCTGAAAAAATGCTCTTCACTCTGATTGAAGAAATGCCTGTAGGAGTTATAATTCATAATAAAAACAGAGAAATTATTAAGGCTAATAAGGTAGCTGCCAGTCAATATTCATATTTGGGGGAAGAAGAGATGACAGGGAAGATCTTCCCGGAGACAACATTGCCAGATGACAGTGATTATTTTTCCAGAAATCTTGGAGGTTCATTTAACCCCGACCAGTTTGTAATAATCAAGAAAGAGGTCGGAGAAATTGTTCTTTACAGGAACAGTATTCCCGTTCAATTCATGGGCGAAGAAGCAACAATGGAGATACTGATTGATGTTACAATGCTTGAATCAGCAAGAAAGGAGGAAGCTAAAGCCAATGTCGCCAAATCGGAGTTTCTTGCAAGAATGAGTTTTGAAATCAGAACTCCTTTAAATGGGATTATCGGGATGACAGATGTTTTAAACAGATTCAGCTTATCTCCTGAAATAAGTGAAATAGTAAGCTTGCTACACAGGTCAACAGAGGTACTGCTAAGTATCATTACCGATATTCTCGATTTTTCCAGAATTGAATCAGGGAGAATGATCCTGGATGAAATCCCTTTTAACCTTAGAGAAGAGATTGATTATTGTACTGATCTGGCAAAGACCCATGCTAATTCCAGCAATTTGAATATGATTTGTAAGATTGACGAAACTGTTCCTGAAAGAATTATTGGAGACCCTTTCAGGCTTAGACAAGTCTTAACTAATCTTTTCAATAATTCTATCAGAAATACAGAAAATGGTGAAATTCAACTCAAATGCGTAGTCAAAAGCAACAGGAACGGGATTATTACACTTGGTTTTGATATCCTCGACACTGGAAAAAGCTTTGACAAGGCCAGTCTGAAAAAAATCTTTGGCGATTTTGTAAATATTGAAACAAAGGCTGGCTCGACGGGTGATGATTCAGGCTTTGGCACAATTATTTCAAAGCAATTAGTTGAGTTAATGGGGGGAGAGCTGGTAGCAGAAAGTCCGTCTGGAATCTCAGGCGATTCCGGAACAAAAGTGTCATTTACGATACTTACTTATTCAAGCAACAAACCAATAAAAGATATTTCTATCAATACCATAACTTCTTATGAGAAGATCAAAACAATGGTTATTACCGGAAATCAAAACCGCGACGAGGCGGTTTTAGGAGTTTTGCACAAACTCGGACTAACAATTTCAATTACCACTTATCAGAAATCGACAGTAAATCAGATTAAAGCGAATTTGAATTATCCTGAGGACAGATATAATTTTGTTGTAATTTTTGATGATGAGGAATTTGACGGGTTTGAAGCTGCAAGAACACTTGGGGAAAATAACCTTGTCTCCAGCTTTATCTTTCTGATGATTAGTAAAAATGATAAAAAGGGAAATTACCTGAAATGTATTACTATGGGAATTGATCATTACCTGGTAAAGCCATTTGATATAAGTGAACTCATAAGTATAATTAAAGAGAGCTTCCCTAATTTAGAGAGTGCTACATTGCCGGATGATATGGTTTGGGAGAGAAAAGAGATTAAGATTTTAGTTGTTGAGGATAACAAAATGAATCAGAAAGTTATCGGAACTATGCTAAGAACTTTAGGCTATTCATTTGATCTTGCTAACGACGGTTATTCCGGGTACCTTCTGACAAAAAGCGAGAAATATGATCTTATACTAATGGACCTTATTATGCCTGAGATGGATGGATATGAGGCTTCTCAAAAAATTCTGGAGATTGACAAATCTATATTAATTGTTGCCTTTACAGCAGATAACATGCCTGAGACAAAAAGAAAGGCAGAATTGTCGGGGATTAAGGATTTTATTTCTAAGCCTGTTAAGATGGAGGATCTTAAAAAGCTATTTGCCAGATATTTCTAAAAATATTCCCAGGGATATTCCCGTTTTTTCAATTGTTTCAGGAATCATAAATTTATCATGTCTATACAGAAAATTAATGTCATAAAGTTTCTTGAACTTGCAGAAAGTATTCCTCTGATTGATGTTAGATCTCCATCTGAATTTAAATTCGGACATATTCCCGGAGCTATTAATATTCCTTTATTTAATGATATTGAAAGAGCTACCGTTGGAAGAAAATATAAAAAAGAAGGGCGAATTCCAGCAATTATAGAAGGATTGAAACAGACTGGGCCATCAATGTACTCTAAACTGGATCAAGCTATTTCTGTTGCAATAAACAGCAAGATTCTGGTACATTGCTGGAGGGGCGGGATGAGATCGGAAGCAATGGCGTGGCTCTTTTCCCAGGGGGGGATTGAAACGGGAGTGCTCGACGGAGGATATAAATCATACCGACACCATATTCTTGAAAGTATTTCAGAAAAAAGAAAATTGATTGTCCTTGGGGGAATGACAGGAAGCAGTAAAACCCATATTCTCAAATATCTTAAAGATCATGGGCAAAAAGTTGTTGACCTTGAGGGCATTGCAAATCATAAAGGATCTGCTTTCGGGTCTCTTGGTCAACCGCCTCAGCCCTCAACCGAACAATTTTCGAATTTATTATTTAATGAATTGAAACTGATAAGAAGTGATCTTACTTGCTGGGTTGAAGATGAAAGCAGAAATATTGGTTCTGTTTTTATGCCGGATGGATTTTATTTAAATATGCAGAACTCACCGGTAATAGTTCTTATAATGGATGTTAAAACCAGATTACCCAGACTCCTAAAAGAATACTCAACTTACCCTGCCGATTCTCTTAAGACAAGCATTTTAAAAATAAGTAAGCGCCTTGGTGGAAATAATACACAGGATGCAATTTATGCTGTGGAGTCACGAGATTTTGCCAGGGCTATCGAAATAACCTTATACTATTATGATAAAGCATATCTTTTTGGTTTAAAAAGGAAACCACAAAAAAATCTTATCTATATTGAAACAACTTCTGATGATATTGAATCTAACGCTTTGAAAATTCTGCATGCAGCAGATAAGCTGGAGAGGTAACCATTAGCGGTTATTGATTTTTTACATCTTTAGAATCAACTAATTTATATACCTTATCGGATCTCCTCAGGTAATCGGGAGATTTAATTGAACAAAGTTCTCCTTTCAGGGCTTTCTCAGTAACATTAAGGTCAACACGTATTTCGTTAATGACAGATTCAATAACTCCGGTAGTAGGTCCGGTTACAATTATTGTATCGCCCTTCTCCATATCACCATTTTCAAGCTTGATTTCAGCCACATTAAGTTTTGTAAAATAGTTTGTAATCTTTCCTATGTAAAGTTTTCTTTTTGTGGCACTTGAACCATAATTTGTATTCCATTCCCCCATCTTCTGCCCCAGATAATATCCATCCCAGAATCCTCTGTTAAAAACAGTTGCAAGCCTTTCTCTCCAAATATCTGATTTTTCTTTGTTATATGTTCCATCTTCAATAGATGTAGCAGCCTCGTTATAACATGAAGTAACTTCCTTTACATATTCAGCAGATCGGGCTCTTCCCTCTATTTTCAGAACTCTTACACCTGCCTCAATAAGTTTATCCAGAAACCCAATGGTACACAGATCTTTGGGCGACATAATATATTCATTGTCAATTTCAAGTTCATAACCCGACTCTTTACCAGTGGCGATATAGGATTTCCGGCAGGTTTGATAACATTCACCCCTGTTAGCTGATTTGTTGTTTTCATGAAGACTTAAATAGCACTTTCCCGAGACAGCCATGCATAATGCACCATGTACGAACATTTCAATCTTAATTAGCTCTCCCTTGGGACCTCTTATATTCTGTTCCCTGATGAGGTTATAAATATGAGAGACCTGGGAAAGATTTAATTCGCGAGCCAGTACGGCAACATCAGCCCATTTGGAATAGAACTTTAAAGACTCAATATTTGTAATATTAAGTTGTGTTGAAAGATGAACCTCAATTCCTGAAGAAAAAGCGTAATTTATTACTGAAAGATCTGAAGCAATTACCGCAGTTATTCCACTTTCAACTGCTGCATCAATAATACGGTGCATTTGTTCTATTTCATGATCATAGACTACGACATTAACAGTAAGATAGCTTTTAAGGCCGTTTTTCTTGCAGATTGAAACGATTTTTCGAAGATCGTCAAGTGTGAAATTATTTGATGAGGCAGCTCTCATATTGAGTTGCTCTGCTCCGAAGTAAACTGAGTCAGCACCGCCCTGAATCGCTGCCATAAGCGACTCATACGACCCTGCAGGAGCCATTATCTCAATATCTTTTCGTTTCATAAAGGGCTGCAAATATAGCAATTAGATTTTATTTCTGTTCATTACTATCCGGATGCATGAACCTTTACCGACCTCTGAATTCCGTACAAAAATATGTCCGTTATGATACTCTTCAACAATTCGTTTTGCAAGAGAGAGTCCAAGTCCCCACCCTCGTTGTTTG
>JANXXP010000288.1 GCA_025350595.1 Bacteroidota bacterium | reverse complement strand
GGAGCCCTTTTCTTTTATTCTGTCAGCCTGATAAAACCTGAAATTACAACCGTCCACATAAGCATTGAAATTAAATTGGACAATGCGCCCTAACGGCCCGGCAATATGGGGAGGTTGTGTTACCCGACGCAGCATCCGGCCGGGTCCTGGTTCTTTAGTCGATAAGTTGTCCCGGTGCAAGGAGGGTATGGCACGTGTTTTTGCCGTCATGGTACAAAGTTTCTTGAGCTGCATGTGCATCGCGGTACAAAGTGGTTAAGTGACCTGGAATTAGTCCAGGTATACAGAGGCAGATTAAGGGCACTTGTGCAGTGTCGCGGTACAAAGCTGGTCGAAGCCAGTAAACTATCAAGGTACAAGGAGTTTAATTACGTACAGATGAGCGTGTCCGGGTGCAAAAAACCATTACAAATTTGTCTTGAGAGCAGAAGCAAATGCAAAAACCGTGACAAGCAACTTACCCATATTGTCCGTGTTATAACAAGTGCGTCTGTTTGGTCAATTGTCATGTGGATAACGATGTGTCATTATCGTCAGTCATGGAAGAAGCTATTTTTTTGCAAGCTCTTTTAAAAGCTTTGGTTTGTGCTTCTTCAGCCGGTGTGGCTTTTAAATGTGCTTGCAAAATGAAGAATTATCGGAAGTCCAGTTTTAAAAAATAAACTTATTATGTATAATCTATGAATTGAGGATTTATTATTAAGTCCCTCATATCGTTCAAATTATAATAGTTAATTTGACTTTCAAAAAAGCTAAATCCCCTTATGATAAATTGACCATATCTATCTTCTGAAATATCGAGAGGAAGGATAGTTCTAATTTTAAGTTCATCATTTGCTGTTAAATCTATATCTGGAGATATGTTAAATCTCAATAAAAATTCATGTTCCTTAGATAATCCAACAGCAATGAACTTTTTCTCTTTGGTATTTTCAATATGTAAATTATAGAATTTTGAATCCAGGTTTAAATATTGTTTGAATTTAAACCGTAAATCTTGAAAGTATTCAGCTAGTTTAAAGAAACTTTTAATGTAAATGTCCAAATGGTTTATATTTTCAAATACGTTCAAGTCGCTGAATGGGAAAAGAGTCAAATACAAATCATTCAGATTATTAAAGCCTTTGAAATAATGGCGTTTGATCAATTCGTTTAATTGAAGCACGGGCTTTTCATAAATTATTAATTTTATTTCTTTTAAATGTTTTATAATTCCTTTTATTGCATCTTCCGTTTCAAATAGTACAATTAAGTCTGCTTGATTTATAACTTGATAAATTTCAAGAGCATAAAGTTGTTCAAATAGTTGAGATAGGTTCTTTACACTAGAAATATTTGAAATTTTGGTTGCATTTCCACCGTATTGGTCAGTTGTGCAAAAATTAATTTCATATGAGTTGGTATTTGACTCAAGATTAATGAATAAAATGATCATCACTTTTCTTTCTTTTAAGACTTGATATTCATAGCTGTTTTTACAGAATGCAACCTTTTCAATAGTATGAATTATCTTAATAATTTCAATTCCGATTGGAGTACCTAAAGGGGCATTATTAAGGAATTTATAATCATTCCCATCCCGATTTTTGGAAGGAGGCAGTACAACGTGATCAGAAAGCCGTAGCTCTATTTGCTTAAATAAAATACTGTATTTTTCTAAAGGGGAATAATAAAGTGTATTATTTGGTGGGTAGGGTATAGAACTAGGAAAGGATGTGCTTGTTTTAATCCAGATATGAAACCCAGTATAACTGCCACTCCTAATAACCCATTCATAGTTTTTTGGTAATCCAAGAGAAGATAAGAAGCCCTCAATAAATTCAACATCTTTACATCCGTCAAAGTCTAAACAAACAAGGCCGTTAATCCCACTTATTGCTCCAATTCCAGTAGCATCACCCCAATTTAATGACGTAATATACTCTTTCGTCTGTCTTTTTTCTCTAAATAATTCCCATTCATTAAGTGGAATCTTGAAGCTATCCTGATAGCTATTTTTAGCGGCCGACTTACCGTTAATAATTGTCAAATTGAAACCTATATCGTAGTAAAACTTAACATATTCTTTTAATGATTTCGACCGAAAGATTCTAACCGTCCATTGTTTGGGCAGTATTTTAGATTGTAAAAGAGTGTATACTAAAATTGAAATTGAAGTAAAAACAAGTCCGATAGGGAGATTAAAATAATGTTTCTTTTTAAGGTTTAATAAATACTTTTCATTTACATCATCCTTGAATTTAAGATAATCTTCCTTGGATATTTCGGTGGTACCAATTAATAGATTTGAAGAATGAAAATAGTATTCGGTTTTTCCGAATATTAACCCGGTGATTGTAAGAATTAATATTGAAGATGCAATAATTAATTGAACTTTAGATTGTTCTTTAAACATGTCTTAAATTATAATTCAGGTTTGATTAATTGTTATAAAGTTAATATTTCTCCACTTACTGGTGTTAATAGCTAAAGGTCGGTTCTGGATAAATAGCCTATCAATTGTTTTTTAGTGTAAACGAACAAATTGAATCAAGAGGAGCGAAGGGATTTGGCTCTTTTGATTTTGCATGTGGGTTGGGTCGTGTATTGCGCAAAAGCAAATGTGCCAAATTGGCGATCGCAGTTTGTTGAGAATTGGTCAAAAAGGGATCGATTTATATTGAATGCATTTGTTATAACGGCTCGGTGGTATAGTTAGGTGCCGTCTGTGTCAGGGTTGGCGAGTTTTTTGCCTCCCGATAGCTATCGGGACCCGGTAGATGGTGCGAAGTTGTCTTGTCACGGTAAAGCTGATTACGTATGAGTCCCGGTAATGAAAACGCCATTTACTTGTCACGGTGCATTTTATAAATGGAGAGCAAAAAACGCTGCCAACTGAGCGTCGGCCTGCAGCCCTACTGACTTTGTCTCGGTAGTAGGATGAGTCCGGGTACACCAATTTAATAAGTGAGTTGAAGTTTCGAGCATAGACTTTGGTAGCTGATAACGTCATTGTCTGGGCTGCAGAAGGCAATTAACTATACCATCCGGGTTATGTGTTCGTAGCGAAAGTTTTCTCGTCAAGCAAAGAGTCAAGGCATTTTAGAGTCCGTTTAAATTCAAATGGATATTTAAAGAAAGGTGTGAAGCTCCTTATAGAAGTCAAATAACAATATTTTAAAATTTTATTTTTACCCCTACACCGTTTTCATTTAAAGAAATACCTGCATGTCCAATGCTGATAATTCCAGATAGTTCAAAACCTAATCCGACAAGAGACAATACTCCGGCTCCAATAAAATAAGCTTTTCTTTCCCTCTCTAAATCAGATATTGCTTGAGAGTTCGTAATACCTGCAACTTTATTTGAATAGTTAATTGAACCCACATAGACTATTAATCCTGAAAATACTTGAGCTCCAATTCCTGAAAGAATCTCATTTCTTGCTTTTATAAGATAATCTCCTGAAGTAATCAGGGAGTTATTAATATTATCAATCTCCAATTTTAACTCGTAATCTGCTTGATAAAAAACGTCATAAATCCAGACTGTTTCTGTTTTTGGAGTAATGCTGTGCTCTTTACAAAACTTTACATAATCTGGGTAATTCTGTATCTGTTGAAGCTGCAGTGATTCATCTTTAGTCAATGATGTTTGGCAAAAAGTATTTTGTGATACTAATGCAATCACAATTAAAATCAGTAGTTTTTTCATAGTGACATTTTTAAATTTTAAAATTTGAAGTACTGGTAGTAAAGCATTTTTTTCTCGAAGGCGTTATGTGTCGTAGCTTTTTTAAGGTCCCGGTAAGTGGGCAGGATTTTGGTGTCCCGATAAAGTAGTCTATATGGGTTAGTCCAGGTATACGGACGAAATTTAAGTGTCATGAGAAATTCTATAGTGCAGACGGTCTGGGTGGTTGCGAGCTATGACACATAACGGCCCGGCGGTTGAGGGAGTAAACGTTGGTGGCGCCGTCCGCCGGTACGAGTCCCGGTACTTTAGCCACAAAGTTGTCCCGGCGGCAAGCCACCATGGCGCAATTTTTGCAAGTCCCGGCGAACGATAAAGTTGTCACGGTAGCAGAATTTGTCCAGAGCCGAAGTCACGAATTTGGCAGATGAGTGATAAATTTTGTGTCATGATAAAACTGTCAAGGTGGCGCGCAAAAATTGTGACAAGTTTATTACCCCAACCGTCCGTGTTATGGGCCAGGCCTTATTTATTTGTCTAGTTACCAGAAAGTTGTCACGGCGCACGAAAAATATCTTTTTTATTTTTTGTTAGTCCTGTTGCAGAAATTTTATTTTGTCGGCGCGAGGGAGAAAAATTTTAAAATTCGGCTGGGATCTTAGCTGTAAGCTCTTTTGCAATTTTTGGATTGAAGGGAGGCCTGTGCGAATTGCAAATGTGCTTACAGCTTTCACTTATTTTTTTTTGATTTATAGTTTGGTTTATTCCTTTGCCAAACATCTTCCATGTCCAATTTTGGGATCTCTTTTTTAAGTGTATCTAATGCAAATGAACTATATCTTTTATGGGTCTGACTGCTGAGCTTTATAGCTTTGAATGCGTCTTTATCATCCTGAATTTTTAGTTCTTTAATTACAGCCAACAATTTGTTTTGACCTACCTTGGTTTTTTTGCAAAGATCGGTTAATGTAAGACTATAATAATCAAGTTCATTTACTCGCTTAATTGCAACGACAGCAGCTCCAGGGGTACCTTCTGGAACAGGAGTGAAAGGAATTCCTTCCTCGGTTTTTGTAATCCTTAGATCAAACGAGATGCCATGTCC
>JANXXP010000281.1 GCA_025350595.1 Bacteroidota bacterium | reverse complement strand
GCAACAGTCATTGTTCTTCTATCACCTAACTGGTCTTCTGTTGAAAGTTCTTTTATGCCGGTCATTAAACCATTGTCTGCATGGTAACCATTTTCAATAGCCGTTACTTAAATCACAAATTTTGATAAATTTGTGATATTTTACTTTATAAATACATAACTAATGTAAACCGATAACCATGAAATTCAAGTATCTGTTCCATCTGTCAATTTTATTTTCGCTGTTATTAATTTCTTCAAAAATCTTATCTCAGACAACTGGTAGCTGGCAAGCCTCAAAGTTGACTGTTGAAAAACTTACAAAAGACAGACCTGAGTTTAACTATTCTGAAGAAAAGGTGCCTTCATTCATATTGCCAGATGTTCTTAAGACTGTTGATGGATGGAAGGTTACAAATTCTGATCTCTGGACCAATGTTCGTCGTCAGGAGATTCTTGAAATGTTTCGTAAAAATGTTTTTGGCAGGGTTCCTGAAACACCTTATCAAAAGAATTTCAAGGTGGTAAATATTGACAAAAAAGCGTTAGGAGGTGCGGCTACACTTAAACAGGTAGATATTACAATTTCAGCTTCAGGCAAATCACTTGTTATCCATCTAACACTTTTTACTCCTAATAATGCAATAAAGCCTTCGCCTGCTTTTCTTCTTATTGACAACCGGGGTCCGGCAAATACTGATCCATTACGTAAAGTGAAAAGTGAGTTTTGGCCTGTTGAAGAGGCAATTGCCAGAGGTTATGGAATGGCTGTATTCAGTAATTCGGATCTTGATCCTGATGATTTCGACGATTTCAAAAATGGGATACATGGCTTACTTGATAAGACTCCACGTGCCGATGATGCATGGGGAACTCTTGCTGCATGGGCCTGGGGAGCAAGCCGTTGCATGGATTATCTTGTTACAGATAAATCAATAGATAAAGATAAGGTTGCCGTAGTTGGTCATTCAAGAGGGGGTAAGACAGCATTATGGGCAGGAGCAGAGGATACACGCTTTTCTATGGTAGTAGCTAATGAATCAGGTGCTGGTGGAGCAGCACTGTCCCGACGCCGTTTTGGTGAGACGATTGAAAGGATTAATACCGCGTTTCCTCACTGGTTTTGTACCAACTATAAAAAGTACAGTAATAATGAAAACGCTCTTCCTTTTGACATGCACATGCTTTTAGCTCTTGTTGCTCCTCGTTCTCTTTATGTTGATTGTGCAAGTGAGGATTTATGGGGTGATCCAAGAGGATGTTATCTGTCTCTTTATAATGCCGTTCCTGTTTTTAAACTCCTTGGAACAAACTCTGACATTCAGGAAACTATGCCTCCTCTTAATAAACAGGTCGTTAGTGGAAAAGTTGCGTTTCACATACGAGACGGTGTTCATAATATGCTTCTAAAAGACTGGAATTGGTTCATGGATTTTGCCGATATTTCGTTTAGATAAATCCCTAAGTATTATTTTAATGAAGACGTCCAACCTGAGCGTCTCTATACAAAACACCAAATACAACCAACCTATGACAACCTCCGAAAAAACAATCAGGATATCTTCAGTTAAAATGAAATCTGAATTTCTCAGAATACTTTTAAGCCTTGGCTTTTCAGAACTGAAGGCAGAAAAATGTGCTGAAATCTTCACATTAAATAGTATTGAAGGCGTCTATTCCCATGGTGTTAACAGATTTCCCCGGTTTGTAAATAATATTAAAGAAGGATTTGTAATACCTGAAGCTGAACCAACACTTGTTCAAACGACTGGTTCGCTAGAACAGTGGAATGGCAACCTTGGTCCGGGACCGCTTAATGCCTCTTTCGCAACAGAAAGAGTCATTGAACTGGCTCAGGGTAACGGGATTGGACTTCTGGCGATGGCGAATACAAATCACTGGATGAGGGGCGGAACATATGGCTGGCAGGCAGCGAGGAAAGGATTTGTATTTATAGGATGGACAAATACCTGTGCGAACATGCCAGCATGGGGTGCAAAAGACCCGCGGCTCGGTAATAACCCTTTTGTAATAGCTATTCCTTATGAGAAGGAGGCAATAGTTCTAGATTTTGCCATGACACAGTTCTCTTACGGTAAGCTGGAAACATATTTGCATGAAGGGAAACAGCTTCCATTTTCAGGAGGGTTTAACAATAAGAATGAGATTACCACAGATCCGGCCTCAATACTTGAATCATGGCGTCCTATTCCGATAGGCTATTGGAAAGGGGCGAGTTTTTCTCTGGTACTGGATATGCTCGCAACAATACTATCAGGTGGACTTTCAACAAGTGATGTAAAAAGTTGCACCTCAGAGTATGGTGTTTCCCAGGTTTTTATTGCCATTGACATCCAAAACCTTAAAAACTTCCCATCAATAGCCGGGTCATTGCAACAAATCATTGACGACCTCAAAAAATCGCAACCTGAAAACGAAACTACAAAGATCCGTTATCCAGGAGAGAATGTTGTTCAAATACGAAATTCAAATCTGAAAGATGGCATCCCGGTTAATAGAAGTATATGGGATAAGATACAGAGTTTGTAATCTTGCAGTAAGCAGTATGTAGTAAAAAGTAAGAAGAGGGTGTCTTTATGCTTTGTGCCCTATGTTCTGAGCCCTGTTACCTGAGCCATTAGTAATCATAATTTCTCCTCAATGAACTCAGCCTTTATATTATTCAATTCGGCAAAATTCAAAATCTCATCCTTAATCAGTTCATTCGTTTCCTGAAACGTAGTACCGAAGCGAAGCATAATTTTCTTTTCCGATTTCAGGAAGAAAACAAGGTTAAGAGGAAAAATATCGATTTTTTCTATCATAGAGGCTGTCATTTTTAACGGAAGAAGTATTGGATTTTTCTTAAGTCTGATATAATCAGGTCCAATCTCTATAAACTTGGTCGCTTTACCCAGTCCTGACCATACCTGATAAAATCCAAATCCTGAAAGGAACAGGATCGTAATCCAGAGAGTTCCGTCAGTCTTTAACAGGCTTACATTGAAGCTTATCCAGAATACAGCCACAGCTATACAAATTACTCCAAATGCAATACGGATTATATTTACTATTCTGCTGTTTTCGACAGAACTAAGCGAAAAATACTTAATATCCATTTCTTAATATTTCCGGCAATTTATCCTTTTTTCAGAATACTGGCAATAGTCAATTTAATTGCCCGATTTATTTATCTCCTTAATGAAAATTAATTATTTTTATGAGTCAATTCAATTAAATTGGGACAATTTGAAAATGAGATATAAATACATCAGGAAGTACCAGTTTAATTACTTGATTATTAAAAATATATACTTATTAAAATAAAACTAATTTTAAAAAACTATGAAAAAATTGATGATTATCGGCTTAGTGTTGTTCTCTTTTGTCAACGGTTTCGGACAGGTTCAGCCGGCTGCCAAACCTGCTGCTACGAAATATCCTGAGCTTGAAAAGATGACTCCAGGTATGACAGAGGTATGGGAACCTGAAATAAAAATAATTCAACCTGGTGTCGCCAGTTCAGATGCTCCTTCTGATGCAATAATCCTTTTTGATGGTTCTGATATCAATAAAGAGTGGACAGGTGTTGATGGGAAACCAACAATATGGACAGTTAAAGATGGTGCAATGATTTCAACAAGAGGATCTGGGTATATTAAATCGAAACGCGCATTCAGCGATTTTCAATTGCATATAGAATGGAAAACGCCATCCGAGGTTTCCGGAACGAGCCAGGGTAGAGGAAATAGCGGAGTTTTTCTTCAGGAGCTTTATGAGGTTCAGGTACTTGACAGTTATGATAACAGAACTTATCGTAATGGACAGGCTGGAGCAATGTATAAGCAATATCCTCCTTTGGTGAATACCTGCAGAAAGCCAGGTGAGTGGCAAACGTATGATATAATTTATACTGCTCCAACATTTGGAACAGATTCATTAGTATATAAAACCCCTCCACGTGTTACTGTCTTACAGAACGGTGTATTGATTCAGAATAATGTAAGCCTGAGAGGGCCTACTCAGTATATCGGTGTTCCTGAGTATACAATTAAAAAACATGGTCCTTTAAGTCTTATGCTTCAGGATCATGGCAATCCTGTTGCTTACAGAAATATATGGATAAGGGAATTGTAGTTGTTTTACATGTTATTAAATATGGCATTTGAAGTGCCTGACTTAATTATAAATTAGTATTTTTATGAATCAATATTAAATTTTAAACTACCTGACA
Organism: Bacteroidota bacterium; assembly: GCA_025350595.1. Classification (GTDB taxonomy): domain Bacteria; phylum Bacteroidota; class Bacteroidia; order Bacteroidales; family VadinHA17; genus LD21. Next base: position 15,966 of record JANXXP010000281.1, on the reverse strand, counting down.
ATGAAAGAAAATTCAAAACACATCACACGCCGTACGTTTCTTGGAACTACCGGTGCTGTTGCTGCAGGTCTGACAATACTCCCGAGCAATGTAGTCAGCGGCCTTGGCCGCAAAACACCTGCTCCCAGCGATAAGCTGAATATAGCTGTTGTTGGTATTGGCGGTATGGGCAATTCAAACCTGAAAAACGTTAAACCTACAGAAAACATCGTCGCTCTTTGCGATGTGGACTGGGGTTATGCAAAAAAAGTATTTGCTGCAAATCCTGATGCAAAAGCGTATTGGGACTGGCGAAAAATGTATGATGAAATGGGTAAATCAATTGATGCGGTTATCGTTGCTACAGCTGACCATTCACATGCAGTTGTTGCTGCAAATGCAATCCAGATGGGCAAACACGTTTATTGCCAGAAACCTTTGACTCATACAGTTTATGAATCAAGGTTACTGACAAAACTTGCCGCAAAATACAAAGTTGCAACTCAGATGGGTAACCAGGGTTCATCAGGTGAAGGTGTAAACCAAACTATCGAATGGATTCAGAATGGTGAAATCGGTGAAGTAAGAAGAGTTGAAGCTTTTACTGATCGTCCAATATGGCCTCAGGGACAAAACGTTCCTAAAGGCGAGTGGGTTCCTGATACACTTAACTGGGATCTTTTTATTGGCCCAACTAAAATGCGTCCATATAATAGTCTGTACACTCCATGGAACTGGAGAGGCTGGTGGGATTTTGGTACAGGTGCTCTAGGCGACATGGCTTGCCACATTATGCATCCGGTATTCAAAAGTCTTAAATTACAGTATCCTATAAAAGCTCAGGGATCTTCTACGCTATTATTGACCGACTGTGCTCCTAATGCACAGGTGGTACATCTTACCTATCCTGAAAGAATTGCTCCCAAAGGTGCAAAAATTAAATACCCTCAGGTTGATGTTACCTGGTATGATGGTGGTCTGGAACCAGCTAAACCAGCAGGCTGGCCGGCAGGTAAAAACATGAATGACAGTGGAGGTGGAGTAATATTCTACGGATCTAAAGATACACTTGTATGCGGATGTTATGGTGTTAATCCATGGTTACTCTCAGGAAGAAAACCAGTTGTTCCTCAGACAGAGAGAAGAATTGATAAAGCAATGCAAGGTGGTCATGAAATGGATTGGGTTCGTGCGTGCAAAGAAAATGCCGATACACGTGTTAAATCAAAATCTGATTTCTCTGAAGCCGGACCATTTAACGAAATGGTTGTTATGGGTGTTCTTGCAGTCAGACTTCAGGGTCTTAACAAAGAACTTGAGTGGAATGGTGAAAAAATGGAATTCACTAATATCACCGACGCTGAAATGGTAAAAATCTGTATTGCAGATAACTTTACGATTACCGATGGCGATCCAAAATTTGATAAGAAATGGACCGAACCAATGAATGCAAAACAGTTTGCTGCTGAAATGGTTAAACATACTTATCGCAAAGGTTATACATTACCTGATATGCCTATGTAATTCACAAAGGACAGAGGCTTTTCGCCTCTGTCTTTTTTAAATGTCAAACCTTAAATTTAAAACTGAAAATGAAGCTATTTAACATTATTTTATCAGGAGCTCTTGTTATTGGACTTGTTACCTCTTGCGGATCAGGTGGTAACTCAAAAAAAGCCAAGGATGATGGTTTTGTTTCTATTTTTGACGGCAAAACAACAACCGGATGGCGCGGATACAATAAACCAGCTTTCCCTGAAAAAGGGTGGGAGGTTATTGATGGTACACTCCATTGCCTGGCTTCTGGAAATGGTGAAGCAGGATTAGGTGGTGATGTCATCTATGATAAGAAATTAAGCAATTTCGAACTTGATCTTGAATGGAAGATATCTGAAGGTGGAAACAGTGGTATCTTTATCCTGGCTCAGGAAGTCGATAGTGTGCCTATCTATGAATCAGCCCCGGAGATGCAGATTCTCGATAATGATAAACATCCTGACGCTAAGCTGGGTGTTGATGGTAACCGTATGGCAGGTTCACTTTACGACCTGATACCTGCAAAACCACAAAACACTAAACTTGCTGGAGAATGGAACCATGTTCACATCCTGGTTTATCAGGGAACGGTAGTCTTTTCATCAAATGGAGCAAATGTTGTTGAATTCCACCTTTGGACTGATGCCTGGAAGAAAATGGTTTCCGCATCAAAATTCAAAGACTGGCCTATGTTTCTTAATACAGCTAAAGAGGGTTATATCGGCCTTCAGGATCATGGCAACGATGTTTGGTTCAGAAATATAAAACTAAAAGTATTATAAGTATTCTCTGAATATTTTAGGAAGAGGCTGTTTGAAAAAGCAGCCTCTTTTATTAATTGATTAAAACTGATCCCTTGAGTCCTATTTCTCCTGCTACTGTTCTCATTCCCATAATACAATCGATTATAAGATCATCTACACTGACTCCAAGCATGGCAGCTCCTTTTTCAATAACAGACCTGTCAACTCCGGCAGCAAATTTTTTATCGTTCCATTTTTTCTTTACTGATCTTGCTTCCATATCAAGCAAGCTTTTTGAAGGCCGCACCAAAGCGCTTGTTGCAACCAGTCCAGTTAGTTCATCAATAGCGTAAATAGTCTTTTCCAGTAAAGAAATTGGTTCGACATCTGAAGCCAGACCCCAACCATGCGCCAATACTGCACGTATATATTCTTCGGGCCATCCTTCTTCTCTTAAGATCTTTTCTGTCATGGTACAATGCTGTTCAGGATACATTTCATAGTCAAGATCGTGAATTAATCCTATAATTCCCCACATCTCCTCATCTGCTCCCGACTTTCGTGCCATATAACGCATAACAGCCTCAACAGAAAGGGCGTGCTTCAAAAGGCTCTCAGAATTATTGTATTTTTTAAACAAAGCGAAAGCTCCATCACGAGTCGGATTTGGATTACTCATAATAAATGGTTTAATTTTAAAAACATTATTTATTGACTTTTAGAAGAGGTATAGTTTTATTTACTAAGGTTCCCCTGATATTAACATAATAAAGAGCGGGGCGTAATCTTGTATCAGATATAACCAAAGCGTTCTTACCAATAACTATGTTCCTCTCGACACTATAAAGTTTTATTCCGGAAATATTTGTAATTGATATTTCAACTTTATCATTCGTTTTGGAGTTGATGTATACAGTAAATTGATCTGAGAACGGATTCGGATATATTCCTAATGAGTCCTTAATTTCAGTATTTTCGATCTTCACCTGCAATGTGTCATTAAATAGATAATCATCGTTGTTGTCATATCCATACGCAACTATCTTATATATTCCGGATTTAGAAAGATCAGCCTTTGTAGTAAACGAAACGGTGGTTGAATCTTTGAAAGGAATAACTTGCTGATTGTCGAACTTTTGCGTTACTGGTATATTATCATTAATTGAGTAAGCAAGATTATAGCTGTTCAGAATATCTTTGCCCAGATTAAGAACTTTTACAGTAATAGTTCCCTGTCCATACTTATCTATCAGAACAGGAGTTATAATTCTTGCCATCTGAAGATCTTTTTGTATGCAAGTGACTGCAGATGATCCGGCAAAATCAATCATGTCTACCCATGCACAATCTGAACCACTTTTATCATTACTATCTTTGGAATAAATCCATTCCATCTTATTCAGTCCGGCAGGAACAGCAATAACTTTTTGTGCCCAGTCTGCTTCACCCGATTTCCTGAATATTTCAGTACCATTAAGTTTGAACGAGAAGAAATCATAGTTAAATTCTGATGACACTTTATAGAAGAACTTAATCGAGTCTGCAGTACTGTAAAAGTTTCTCATCATCATTGTTGTCGTACCTTTATCCGGTATAGCGCCTGATTTGGCAGAAAAATTTCCGTCATATGAAGCAGTGCTGGAAATTGTCCATGGGATTGAACTGATATTTATCCAGGGAAAAATATTAAAGGATGATGATTCAAAGCTCTCCCTTATTTTTCCGACCCTGAATGAGAATGACTTACTTAAAATGATTGGACTACAATCGAGTGTAGCGGAAAGGGAAATAGTACTTCCCGATAAAACTAAATCAGATAATTTCACTTTAATAGCTACGTCGGTGATCTGACCGAAATTAAGCGTGCATGATTTTGCGCCGGAATCTGGAAAGGACATACCAGTACCAGGACTTACATTTCCTAAGCTGAATGTACCTGAGATATTGCTGCTACCCTGGTTACGAACCTTGAATGTCAGGTTGAAAGTTTCACCAGGATCGGCAATGAAATTTCCATTTCCCAGAGCTGAATCATCAACTATACAATTGATAATCTGAAGATCAGGCGCATGAACAATAATATCAATTGGATAGTTTTTACTTGATTTATCATCTTTCAGTGTAAGATTGAAAGTGATTCTTTCCATATTGGGAGTATTTCCGGAAATAGTTATGCCAAGACCATCCGGTACAATAATTTCTGATTGTGCTGCAAGGGTACCTATATATACCGAATCCCTGGTAATTGTTGCCAGATTAGAATTTGAAGATATCCTGGCATAAAGACCGGTGCTGCCCGTTAATCCAAGATTATTTATCTTCAGTTTCAAATACAACTTTTCTCCATAGTCAGCCAGCCCGTCTCCGTTCCCCTGACTGTCATTTATGCTTGTTGAAGTAAGATTGATATATTCCTTTGTATAATTTGTTATGCGGATTGTCTTAATTACCGGAACTTTATTCTGACCGGTTATTACTACCAAACATGAGTCGTTCGATGTTCCTGGCATATTAAGCATTACCGAGCCCGATGGACTTGAGTACGAAGCATCCCATAGTTTATCAAAATGAGATACCCCTACATACGCAAAAGGGTCAACATTCAGGGAAAGTGTTTTAATAACGTTTGGCAGAGTATCAGGTAATGAGACACTGAAATGATCTGGTGTTCCCATAAGAGGAATTACAGATGGATCACCTATCAGGTTATAAGCCTCCCAGTAATATTTTTTCAACGATGTGCTACTTTCACTTACTGCAAGATTTCCGGCATAATTCATTTGGCCCATAGTTAAGTACCAGTTTGAAGCTGATTCATTGTGGGTATGAAATAATCTGTCGTATGCACCAGGGCCTGTAGTGAGATAAGTAGGGTTAGCAGACGGAGTACATGCTCCGACTGACCAGTAAAAATCTTCATCCCAATATGAGTCGTTAGAACATCCTATAAATCCAATCGCACCTTTATTGCTGGCTAAAACCATTTTAAACCCAAGGGACAGAGAATCGCTAAATTTTGCTGTCTGACATGCATTGCTAATAATAAAAGGATACATATTCCTATTCCTGTAACTGGATATATTAGAAGAAAAGATATTACTTGTATCATCTGAATTTAAACTATGAATTAACCATCCTGTTGATTGTCCATGTCCTGTATAGTTTATGAACGATACTCCTTTATTGATAATTTTTTTTATCGAATCTTTGAGTGTGCCTGAGGTAGATTCAGGATTTCTAAAATGATATTCATTTATCTTGTTGGCAGGTGTCAGATAATTGCTAATCGCGTAATTTACCTGCCCGTTCATATAACTTTCGTATCCGACAGCAGCCCCTGATGTAACAATTGCTCTCGAGTAGAATTTATTTGTGTCTGCAAATTGAAACTTTTCGTACTGAATTATTTTATTGACAACAGTTTTCAATTGTGAAGTGTCGGATACAGGCAGTCTTCCTATGAACATTTCAGGTATGTAATCGCCATTTCCGGTAAATTCCCCATAGTACATATCCGTATTATAAGGATTTGTCAGAGAGTAATTCGGGATTCTCTTTGTGTCACCTATTATAAGAAGATACTCAGGAGCGGGATCAGTGAGAGTTGCTGCGTTATAAATTTTAGTAAGAGTATCCTTAAGTTGAAGATACGTGTTCCCGGCCAGTCCTGTGCCTTTATAGAGCACTCTGAGTTTATATCCTTTTTGTGTTTTCCATCTGATAAAAGGTTCAAGCTGTTTTTTGAATGCGGTGTCAGTGATTATCACCATTTGAACAGGTTGTTCTGTATAACCCGGAATCAGGTCAGATGAATTGTAATTTATCACACTCTTTCCGAGAGATTCATTAAAAAGTCTTGTTTCAGGTAATAGTGATTTTGATGAAATATTATCGGAATAAGTAAAGGTAATCTCGATTTTCATTGATGTAATAACCTCAAGAACATTCGATTTTGGATTATACCTGATTGGAGAAATATGGACACTCGCCAGTCTTTTATTTCTTACTGTTCCTATTGATTCGATGGTAACAGTGTCAGAATTTATTATTCCCCTCGTGGAATAAACGACTTTATCTTTCAGAAAAGCAGGTTTATTTTGTTGAATTGTTTTTGTTTGGCTCTCTTGCCTGGGGAAAAGAACACCGTTAATTTTTTCTTTTGAAGGTTTTATTCTGGTGGAGTTAACTTCTGAGATTTTAACCTTGCAATCTGCTCCAAACGGTATTGAGATCAAACGGCTATATACAGGCAATTCCGGCTTTCCTGTAATGGAGTTAGGAGTGTGGCCTGGTATGGATACACGGTAGAAAGAACCATACTCATTTTCAATATTATCAATGTTAAGTTCTGATATTGAATAGTTTATAGTTATTGATTGGTTCACGCTAACGACGTCAATCTTCTGCAAATTGCCATTGAATTGGTATTTGACGCTTTTTCCTGACTGTCCGCTTGCCGATGCAGTAAAAAGCAAAAAAACTGCTAAATATATAGCTCGTTTATTTATCCCTAAACGCATCAATGTTAATAAATTAACATAAAAACCTTAAATCCGATTGCAAGTTATTAAAAACTTCAACAGATAATGATTTCAGCTCAAAAGAATTTGATTAAACACTAAATTTGGTGTTTAAGTGTTTATTTTCTCTGACCAATATTATTCTATTCAGATTATGACTTGTATTAAAGCTGTACTTACTTGTTAACTTTGACCAAAGTTTGTTTTCCGGCATTCATTTAATTTAAATATTTGTATCTTGCTTCTTTAAATTTAATATTATGAACAACTGCTGTTTAGCCAGAGTTTTAAGAGTTTTTTTAACCTTAACTTTTTTTGCAATGACTCTCCCTTCCATTTCTCAAACTGACCCTGAATATGACAAGGTGAACACTTCGGTGGGAGATGTTTACATGTACTTCATAGGGCACGGGTCACTGATGTTCAGGGTTAACGGTTTTGCTATTTACATCGATCCTGTCAGAAGTTCCGGCAGTTATGAATTTCGGCCTAAAGCTGATATTATCCTGGTTACGCATGAACATGGAGATCACCTGGATGTGAACCTTATAAATGATCTGAAAAAAGAAGGGACTCTTATGTTCTGTAATGAAAATTCACTTACCAAAGTATCCTGGGCTATGGCAATGAAAGCAGGAGACAGGCAGGAAATAAACGATATAATAATTGAAGCGGTACCAGCTTATAATATTGTTAATGAAATGGCCCCCGGGAAACCTTTTCATCCCAAAGGTGTTGGTATCGGATATATAATGACAATAGGAGGAAAAAGGATCTATGTTGCAGGTGACACAGAAAATACACCCGAAATGAAAGCTCTCCGCAATATTGATGTTGCATTTCTTCCGATGAATCTTCCTTATACTATGACTCCTGAAATGGTAGCTGATGCAGCTCTTTCTTTTAAACCGAAAATTTTATATCCATACCATTTTGGTGAGACAAACACCGGAAAGATTACTGAACTTTTAAAGAATAGTGGTATTGATGTACGGATAAGAAATTTAAAATAAATTAGTCAGGCTGGGATTTCTTTCAAAGAATTACAAACAATTTAGACTAATTCTTCAATTATGAGAACTAAGATTCTTGCAGGATTTTTGCTGTTGACTTTATCTGGTTCATCTTTGGCACAACAATTAGCCTTTCCTGAGCTTTCTGGTTATAAAAAGGCTTCGAACTACCCGGTCTATGGGCCTGATAAGCTTGGTAATTATATTAAAGGTGCAGCGGATACTTATCTGGCTTTTGGATTCGTTAATCTTCATGTTACTGAATATAAAAAAGGAAAAATTGTTATAAAACTCGAAATATACCGTCTAAGTAATAACATAATGGCTTTTGGGATCTACTCAAGCGAAAGATCTCCTTCATTCAGGTATATGAATCTGGGTGCTCAGGGTTATATTGCCGACGAAGCAATTAATTTCTTTAAAGGAAATTATTATGTAAAGATCAGTACCAATTCAAAAATTGAAAAAGTTCTTAAATCCGCAGAATCTCTTGCCCTTAAAGTTTCAAATATGCTGGAAGGCGATTCAAAAATGCCTGCAGTGCTTTCCCAATTTCCTGAAACGGGAAAAAAAATTAATGAGGAAACCTATATTAATGAAAGTGTTCTGGGACATGAATTTTTAATTAAAGCTTTCAAAGCAGCTTATCAGATTGGTAGTGATAATTTTTCGATATATATAATGCAAAATACCAACAGCGAAGAGGTTAAAAAAACTGTTAATGCTTATATTACATCCACAGGGATGGATCCTATAGAGTCAGAAACCGGAAGATACCTGATAAAAGACGGTAACAATGGAACCATTTTCCTGGCATGGAAGGATAATCTTATAGTTATAATTGCCGGTTTATCTAAAGACCAGACAGAAGATGCTGACAGGTATGCTTCGGAAATCCTAAAATAACATTTCAGGAAAACCATCCTCTCTCTCTCTTTTTAAGGTCAGATAGGATCTTGTTAGCTGTATTTACATTTTCAACTACCTGAAAATCAAACATCCCGACACAAATGAAGTCGGCTCCGTTCTCGAAAGCAAAACGGAATCCATCTGCAGGCATTATAGCTCCTCCGGCCAGAACTTTGAAAGCAATCCATGGTTTCTTTATGCCATTCATATATTCCTTTGTTTTTACCGGAAACAGATCAAACATATTATCGTTGATCTTGTTATGATCTTTATTTCGTTGTATATCGACAGAGAATTCTACTCTTTCCGATTCCGGATGAGCAGACCAATAATCGTCATTATGGAAAGTCTTAACATAAAAATCGGACGGTAATTTTTCATTCTCACAGGCTTTTATAACTTCAAGTGAATGTGCTCCAATACCGGCCAGATGACCCTGTTTCTTGATGTGTTCAACAGCTTTAAAAAGCATCCCTATTTTTCCGTCCCTGACATACCTGTCTGCTTCACCTCCCTGAATATATAAAGCATTGGCGCCATTCCCGACTGCCCTGTCGATATCTCCCAGAAAATCCTCAGGCTTCAGGTAGGTCTGACAGATAGATTGCATCTTCCCGCCTTGCTCATTGAGGTATTTATGAAAAACAGGATAATTGCTGTTAGTCATAAAAGTTGTATTTACTCCGGCTTTCTCGCCCAGATGCAAAGTCTCAAGTACTTTCTGCTCTGTATTGTAAGCCTTGAAAAGCTTATTAGCGTATTTCAGATCACGGGCATGTGCAAAACCACTCATTTGATTGCAGCCCATTATCATTCTGGTAATATTCAGGTTACCTAGTTTGCCTTCAGGTAGTTTGCCATCAGGGTCTGATGAGTACTCATTTATTTTGAAATCTGTATTATCCGGTGTAAATGTTCTGCCTTTTTCAGCGAGATTTTTAAAAAATGATCCGGATAAGGCAGCCATCACCGGGATTCCTGCCATCCCTTTTAAAAATGCCCTTCTCTTTGTCATACATATATGTTTTTAATACAGAAACTTATGGCATTCTGAACAATTGTTATCTTTCCATGCAGTTCCGATATCTACAGGATGCTGAAATTCAAGGTTTTCCCTGATACTGGAATATAGGATTGCACCTTCTTTACCTTGTCCTACAATAGTGTGGCAAAGGTTGCAATCATGAGATATTACACGCCCGTTATCTGCTTTGAATAAACCGTTATGACACCTGAAACAACCATCTGATTCAAGATGTCCTATATGCTCGGGGTAACGGTCATAAGTAACTTTCATTTTAGGGAAGTTATTCTGACTGAATTCTTTCTTTACAGATGCTATAGAATTATTTATTAGAGCAGTATTTTTAGAATAATAATCAGCGTAGTCTTTTTTATAATAATCAGTTATACCATCTTCAATTTTTAGGAATGCAGTATCCTTATTGGTAAAGGCGCCGGTTAATATTCCCATGGTGACTTTTTTGAAGAACGGAATATCTTTTGAAATTTCACCGGAGGTCATAGCTTTGTCAAAATATACTGTTGGAGATTTATAGTTGTGCGAAGGACGGTTATGGCAATCAATACAGTCCATTGTCCGGGGAACAGATGCAGAAATTAAACTATCTGAAACAGGATTCTTTTCACTCCTGTAAACAGTTACTTCTCCTGTAGTTTTATTTGTGTATTTTACGTATGAAATACTTTCGCGTTTATCATTTTCTGATATATATTCAATATTTACAGCTGGGTTAATGTGCCAGTGAATTCCTTCCTTAAAACCCATTCCGCTGAATTCAGGACCTGTTTTCATCTGAAGCATCACATCCCATTCGGTGTTCAAAGAGTCGGCAAGAAAATATTTTTTTGTCCAAAGAGAGCGGGCGTAAAATTTTTGTGGCCAATGGCATTTCTCACAGGTTTCTCTTGCAGGACGCAGATCGTGAAGTGGCGTTTCGATAGGGGTAGGGTATGATTTTGTCATAACTGCCCATACCTGATGCAATCCCGATATTTTAGACTTAATATACCACGAAGCTCCTGATCCAACATGACATTCCACACAGGCAACATTAGCATGAGGGGAATTTTGAAAGGCTGTATGTTCAGGTTCCATAACCTGGTGGCAAAGAGTACCGCAAAACTCAACTGATTCAGTCATATGGTAAGCTTCAAAACTGCCCATGGTTGAAAGAAAAAGTACAACGATTGTGGTTATTGTAAAAATGATAAATGCATTTCTGTGTCTTGGATCGTTTAAATCGATTCGGGGGAATCTTGCTTCATGAGAGGCACTTTTACGTAGTTTGCTTCTTTCGCGAAGCATGCCGACTGGAATTAGCAACAATCCCATGACCATAAACCCCGGAAGTATGATATAAATAAACAATCCAAGGTTAGTATTGCTTTTATTGAAAATGGTGGATAAGACAAATAATAGAATGATAAGGGCCAGATTGACACTGGCAATAATAGAACCAATTATTGTCAGCCAGTTTTTGGAAGAGGGCGGTAATTTCATATTTGCCGGGTTAAATTAGGGTTATTGAGTGGCAGTAAAAATATGAAATTATTGGAGAATCAATCACTTGTTTCAGAATCTTTTTGTTGCTCTTCGTGAATAAGTTTTGAGATTATTGATTTTATCTCCCTGTAAGACTCAACAACTTTTATGCCCGGGTTTTCGTCAATTACATTCTGCGGAGGATTAAATAAAATTCCAAAATCAGCTTTTTTCAGCATTGCAATATCGTTGTAGGAATCACCTATTGCAATAACTTTATAGTTCAGACCCTGAAGAGCTTCCACAACCTTTTTTTTAGCGTCATCCTGCCTTAGGACATAATTTGTGATATTACCTGAAGGATCGATCGAAAGGTGATGGCATAACAATGTTGGTCTGCCAAGCTGCTCTATGATCGGATCAGCAAATTCAATAAAAGTATCGGAAACAACTATAAACTGTATTCTTTCACGGATCCATTCAATAAATGCCAATGCTCCAGGCAATGGTTTAAGAAGTGAAATAACTTTTTGGATATCATGTAATTTAAGACCATATTTTTGCAAAAGATTCAGTCGTCCTCTCATTAGAACGTTATAGTCACTAATATCACGGGTTGTGAGTTTAAGCTCATCGATACCTGTTATTTTTGAAACATTTATCCATATTTCCGGTACAAATACGCCTTCAAGATCCGAACAAACTATGTACATGGTTAAGTGGTTATTCTTATTATTGATTATTCAGTACAAATTCCTTCAGCAAATTATAACTATTTTCCATTGAAAAAAAGCTTTCTGACTTTTCTTCAATTCCGATTAGTGATAATGGGAGTGAAGGACTTTGATTAAGGATAAGCTGAACCTCTTCCGAAAATTTTGCAGGATGTGCTGTCTCAATTGATATACAGAGCTGCTTTTCTGAAATATTTCCTTTATTTACCAGGTAGTATTCCTTCATTCCGTACCAGGCAATTGCTCCATGCGGTTCAAGTAAAATATTATATTTTTTGAAAGATTCAGCTATTGTCACCCTGGTATCGTCATCTGAAACACTTATTGCGAAAAGATCTTCGCGTATCCTTTCAAAGTCAGGAGAAACGGAAATATTTCCTTTTTCATCCATTGTTCCACCGTACATAGCGACAATTCTTGACAGGTTACTCGGGTTTCCAACATTCATTGCACTCGAAATGCAATTCTTTGAAGGTATTATTGACTTATATCTTTCAGTCCGTAAAAACTCTGGTACCTCATCATTTTCATTTGTTGCTATAATAAATTGCTGATAGGGAAGTCCCATTTTGCCAGCAATAAGTCCACCCATAAGGTTTCCGAAATTTCCTGATGGCACACTGAATATAGCTCTATCTTTAATTCCTGCGGAGAGTTTTGACCATGCATAGAAATAGTAAACCGATTGCGGGAGTAACCTGCCGATATTGATTGAATTTGCAGAAGAAAGATGTAAGCCCGAAAGAGACGGGTCAAGAAAAGCCATTTTTACTAGCATCTGGCAATCATCGAACTTTCCGTCTATTGCAACAACCTTAATATTGCCTTGCAGTGTAGTCATCTGTTTCCTTTGCATTGCAGTAACCTCATTTGCAGGGAATAAGATAATCACATTTATATTTTTAAGTCCGTAAAAAGCGCTGGCTACAGCGCTCCCTGTGTCTCCTGAGGTGGCAGTAAGAATTGTAATATGCTGATTGTTAAGGGATAAGAATTGTTGCATCAGTCTGCTCATCATTCGTGCAGCAAAATCCTTAAATGACGCAGTCGGACCCTGATCCAGACGCAGAATATATTTGCGGTCGTATACTTTTTCTATGGGCACCTCAAAATTATAGGCGTCAAGACAAAGCTTTCGGAGATCACTCTCATCAATCTCGTTCCCAATCAGCTTATTAAGAACTGTAAACGCTAATTCATGGTAGGCTTTTTCTGAAAAACTTTCAAGTTCATCTTTTGTAAAATGAGGATACGAATCAGGCATGTATAATCCACCATCTGGAGCCAGACCTTTTAAGAGAGCCTCCTTAAATGTAACTTCCGGCGATTTTCCGTTGGTAGAATGATATTTTATATTGCTGCTTTTCAATTCCTGATTCGTTTGTTCAAACATTAACAACCCTCATCAGATCTGCAAACACCCCGGCCGCAGTAACTTCAGCCCCTGCTCCATAGCCCTTGATAACCATTGGCAGTTCGTGGTACCTGTTGGTAGTGAGCAAAATGATGTTATTGCTTCCTTCAAGGTAAAATGATGGATGTTCCGCACCTATTGTAAGGAGTTCAACCCTTGCTTTTCCTTTTTCAAGTGTTGCAAAAAATCTCCACTTTTTATTCGATTTAAGCAGTTCTTTCCTTTTATCTTCGAATTCATCGTCATATTCTTTGACCTTTTCAAAAAATTTATTTATGTCACCTTTAAAACATTCATCAGGAAGAAATTTCTTCACAATTACATCCTCTTTTTCAATACTATAACCTGCTTCACGTGCCAATATCAGTATCTTTCTGACTACATCAGTACCGCTTAAATCAACACGTGGATCAGGTTCTGAATAGCCTTTTTCCCTGGCTTTTCTTATTGCCTTGCTTAGCGGCATTTCAGGCCCAAGTTCATTAAATATGAAATTCATTGTTCCTGACAGAACAGCTTCAATTTTTAAAACTTTGTCGCCGCTTACCACTAGATCACTTATTGTTTTAATTATTGGTAACCCGGCGCCTACTGTTGTCTCATACATGAATCTTACTCCACTTTCATTTGCTATGGATTTAAGCTGCTGATAATATGTGTACGACGAAGAGCATGCAATCTTGTTTGCAGCTACAATAGAAACATAGTGCGAAAGAATATCTCCATATCTGGAAGCTACATTTTCATCAGCTGTGCAATCTATAAATACGGCATTCCTCAGGTTAAGTTTTGTCATCTGTTGGATGAAGGAAGAAATATCAGCTTTTTCTCCTGATGTACTAATAGTATCCCTGTAAGTCTCAAATGAGATACCTTTTTTATCAATTAGCATTCTCTTTGAATCGGAAACTCCTATAAGATTCACTTTGAGATTATGCTCAGATAAAAGTGCCGAAGACTGATTTTGAATCTGTTTAAGCAGGCTTTTGCCTACCAGTCCTGTTCCTGCAACGAAAAGATACATTTCCTTGTAACGGGAGAGGAAAAACCCATCATGAATAACATTCAGAGCTTTCTTCAGGTTCTCATTTTTAGTAACAACTGATATATTCAATTCTGAAGAACCCTGGGCCGTGGCAATCACATTTATTCCATTCCTTCCGAGAGCCTTGAAAAGAGTTGCTGAAATGCCAGGAGTGTTTTTCATTTTCTCACCCACGATTGCAATGATTGACAGGTTCTTTTCAACAAGTATTTTTAATTCATTATTGAGATCAATTTCATTTTTAAATTCCTTTAGTATTGCATCTGCTGCAAGAACTGAATCGGAAGGGCTGACTGCGAAAGTTATTGAATACTCTGAAGAGGCCTGGGTTATAAGTATTATGTTAATATTATTGGCGGCAAGTGCTCCAAACAGTCGCATCGATGTTCCTGTAACACCTACCATACCTGTTCCCTGCAGCGTAATAAGATCAATGTGATCAATTGATGAAATACCTTTTATAGGACTTTTATTACAATTTGAAGAATTATTGCTGATTATTGTTCCTTTTGATTCAGGATTGAAAGTATTTAGAACAAGTATGGGAATGTTTTTTTTGTAAACAGGACGAAGGGTAGGAGTATAGATAACTTTTGCACCAAAGTGTGATAATTCAATAGCCTCAGAATATGTAAGACATTCAATGGCGTAAGCTTTTTCAACTTTTTTAGGATCAGCCGTCATAAAGCCGTCAACATCAGTCCAGATTTCCAGAACCTCAGCTTCAATAGCTGCAGCAATAATTGCAGCTGTGTAGTCAGACCCGCCTCTTCCCAGTGTGGTTGTTTCTCCAATAATATTGCTCGCTATGAACCCCGGGACTATAGTATATTTATTTGTTATGGATATCGACTCTTTTATGTTACTGTCTGTAAGCGAAAAATCGACATTTGCATATCCAAAATTACTGTCAGTTTTGATAATTTTTCTGGAATCAATCAGAATGCTATTCTCAATTAAGTTACTTATTATCAATGATGAAAGAATTTCTCCTGTACATAGTCCCTGATCGAGAGTATGCCTGCTTAATTCACGTACCAGGTAGATACCCTTGAGAGTTTCAGTCAGATCAGTGAAGATTTTTTTAATGTTTTCTAGGACGAAATCCTGTTTGCTACCTGATATTAGCTGTTTTGTATATTCAATATGTTTGTGAATAATTTTATCCAAAAGCACTTTATAATCATCATTTCTTATAGAAGCAAGTTCACAGACATTCTTAAGTTCATCAGTTATTCCCTGTAATGCGGACACGACAATGACACAATTAGATTGTTGAGATTCAATTATCTTTTTTACTCCTCTGATTCGTTCAGGTGACCCGACTGATGTTCCTCCAAATTTCAGGACTTTCATTGTTTCTTATTAGTTAAAAATGCACCTCGGAAGATGCATTTTTTTAGAATTACAAAAATAGCAAAAATATGGCAAAAGGCGGTGTTGAATTACAAATATTAATTAAAATGAGTAAATAAATCGGAAATTAGAAGAAAGAAGTCCGGGTTGGATAATTATTCTACATACTACTTACTACTTACTTCTTACTACTAACTAATTTCTAACCATT
>JANXXP010000220.1 GCA_025350595.1 Bacteroidota bacterium | reverse complement strand
ATTGCCCCGAAGCCCAATCGGTAAAGCCTTTGATTACTGCATTCATCGTTGGGATAGCCTGATGAATTATCTGAAAGACGGGAATCTGGAAATTGACAATAATCTGATCGAGAACTCTATTCGCCCCCTGGCGCTGGGACGAAAGAATTACATGTTCTGTGGTAATCATGATGCGGCAGAAAATGCTGCAATCATGTACTCGCTGCTTGGATGCTGTGCTGCAACAGATGTAAATCCCCGTGAGTGGCTGACTGATGTGATAACAAGAATACCTTACTATAACAACGATTACACCCTTGATCTGGCATATCTCCTGCCACACTATTGGAAGGCAGCCTGTGAACTCCAGAAAACTCCGGTAGAAATCCAATAATTACTGGATATCATTGGAAAAAGTTGAATTGTCCGATCATTTTCTAAAGAATTTCAAAGAACTCCAACAAAATTGTACTGGAAATTAAACACTCCAAGATATCTCTGGTTCAGATTGCTGCATACCCGTGGTTCGCCGAATGCTTACCATTAATTGGAATATTAATGATAGGATTTTGTATTTCTTATTGGAATAATAAAGGCGAGCATAAGATCACTAATAATATAACAATCAATAAGTCGAAGAGTGAGGTCTTTGATTTTATAGCTGACATGAGAAACGAATTGGATTGGAACCCTGATGTTCAATTCTCAACCCCATGGATTTACAAGAGCAATCTTTCCTATTATTATAAGTCAAATGGAAAAACAAGAAAAACTAAATATGATAAACCTAAAAAATTATATTGAAAATAAGAAATAGCAACTTCGGGATATTTTTCTAACAGATCGCTTGCAAGAATGCCCAATTGCTAACAAGTTGTTTGCGATAGCCAGGTAACGTCCTTCGTTGACACTTTAGTTGGTTAATCAAAGTTATACGTTTCGTATGAACAGTATTGCTTATAATCCTCGCCATCGCAAATCCCCTAACCGTTTGCGGTTATTGAATAAAATCATACCAACTGACTATTAATCAACTGACAAAAAAAGGTGAGTATATTTGTATAATTTAAAGATTGAAACTATGAAAAAGAAAATTCTATTTGTTGTAAGCCTGCTTTTTGGACTAATGTTCATCAACGCGGGACTTAATAAATTTTTTAATTACATGCCCATGCCCAAAGACATGCCTGAAAACATGATGAAAGTAATGACAGCATTTATGCAAATAGGCTGGTTGATGCCACTTATTGCGGTTGCCGAAATTGTCGGGGGAGTACTATTCATTACTAATAAATTCAGAGCACTTGGGGCAATAATTATTTTTCCAATTCTTATAGGAATACTTTTAACTCATATAATAATTGCACCGTCAGGACTGCCTTTAGCTCTCATTCTGATGGGTATAGAAATATGGGTAATTATAGAGAATAGAGAAAAATACTTACCGATGGTAAAATGAAGAAATAAAGTTGCGCAACCAGACATTTTCACAATTGATTAAAAGTTCCACTACTCTCATGCCTTTGTTAATCAAACAATAGAGAAGATTATGAAGCCTTATTTCCCAGCAATATTTGTAGCTGTCTTTTTCTTTGCTTGTAATGAAAACAAGAATACAGGCACTACATTTGGTCACGAAAAAACATTAGCAAAGAAACCTATACCAGGAGACATTATTTATTTAACTGCCAGACCTGATTCGATTTCATTTGATGTAGCAAGCACAGAAATTATCGTTGTGGACATGCAAAATGATTTTAGTACAAAGGGAGGGATGTTTGATAAAGCAGGTATGGATATTTCTATAATTCAGCAGGTGATTGAACCTATTTCCAATGTTTTAAGTTCTGCAAGAAAAAGAGGAATTAAAATCATATATCTTAAAATGGGATTCAAACAGGACCTTTCGGATGTAGGGTGGTATGGAGTATCCAACTCGTGCGAAACGTTTAAAAAGAATGCACATTGGTGACACAGTTATTGCACCAAATGGCACTATAAGTCGCATTTTGGTGCAGCAAACATCAAACGACAGACAATAAAACGAGAAGACAAACTGTATAAATTTTTAAACAAATACAAAATGAGAAAATTAATATTCTTTATGCATACATCACTTGACGGTTTTGTGGCAGGACTTAAGGGAGAAATGGACTGGATAAATATAGACGATGAGATGTTTGACTTTGTTGCTACGATGACCGACAAAGCTGACACTGCGCTTTATGGACGAGTAACTTATGAAATGATGCAGACTTATTGGCCAAATGCTGGCAAACAACCAAACGCATCAAAACACGACAAAGAACATTCGGCTTGGTACAACAAAGTTTCAAAAGTTGTTTTATCAAAAACAATTAGTGAAAAAGGGCTTGACAATACCAAAGTTATTGGCGACCAACTTGCAGACAACATAAATAAAATAAAAAAACAAGACGGAAAAAATATTTTAATTTTTGGAAGTCCGACCGCTTCTCATTCATTATTAAGTCAAGGTCTGATTGACGAGTTTTGGTTATTTGTTAATCCAGTGTTACTTGGACAGGGCATTCCGTTATTTAAAGGTGTGACCGAAACGACTAAACTGAAACTTATAGAAAAGAAAACATTTTCTTGCGGAGTAATTGCTCTTCACTACGAAACAAAACACAATTAATGAGACAATTGCGACAACAAAAAAATAATTCCCGGCGGACAGACGCGACAACGAAAGACAAAAGGACTACTGCTGACAGCACCTACCCAAATGCAGGGGTTTGCTGCTTCTTAGGACAGGAAAGTAGTAAATTTAAAGTGCAGTGCTTCGTAGGAAGTTCAGTGGTAAAAATCACTGCCTTCGCTTAGCTGTATCCGTTTTTATAAGCCATTTTAAAAGACAGACAGTGAAATATTTTACGACCTTTTTTCTATTGATAGTAACTATCCTGACTATAAAAGCTCAGCAATTAGATAGCGTAAAAAATGACAGGTTTTCTATTCACGCACAGACAACGGTAATTAACCAATTCAAACCATCATTTAGTGCAAAATATTCGGGCGACAATAGTTTAATTCCTCAAAAAGAAAGTAAAACCTCAATTACTTCGACACTTTATTTTGGGTTAAGGCTTTGGAAAGGTGCAAGTGTATTTATTAATCCTGAAATTGCAGGTGGTTCAGGACTTAGTGAAGCTTTGGGAATTGCAGCTGCATCAAATGGTGAGACTTTTAGAATTGGTGACCCAGCCCCTCAAATTTATCTTGCTCGACTTTTTTACAAACAAGTCTTTGCATTAACAAGCGAAGAAAGTCATCAAGTAAGCGACTTTAACCAAATAGGAGAGCATTTGCCAAACAAATATTTCTCATTCACAATCGGTAAAATTAGTGCGGCAGACTTTTTTGACGACAACAAGTTCAGTCACGACCCAAGAACACAATTTATGAGTTGGGCATTAATGGACAACGGAGCGTGGGACTTCCCTGCAAATACCCGTGGTTACACACCAAGTATTGTATTAGAATATGTTTCACCTAAACATGAACTTCGTTATGGTTTTTCACTTGTTCCTCTAACAGCCAATGGCAACGAAATGAATTGGGATATTTCAAAAGCCGGTTCATTTACAATTGAATATACACACAGACATAAAATCAAAAATCAAAAAGGTGCATTAAGACTTTTAAGCTTTTTCACAACGACCAATATGGGGAACTACAGACAAAGTATAGCGTTAAGCCCTGTAAATCCAAATATTACAGACACAAGGAAATACGGCAATACAAAATATGGTTTTGGAATTAATGCCGAACAAAACATCACTAATGATTTGGGTTGCTTTTTCAGAGCAAGTTGGAATGACGGGAATAATGAAACTTGGGCATTCACAGAAGTAGACCACAGTATAAGTGCAGGATTTTCATTAACAGGTGAACGCTGGGAAAGGGGAAATGATAATATCGGGATTGCTTATGTAACTTCTGGAATTTCAAATCCTCATAAAGATTATATAAAAGCAGGTGGAAAAGGTTTTCTGCTTGGAGATGGTAACCTGAATTATTCTTGGGAGCATTTGACTGAACTTTACTACTCAACAGAATTAGTTAAAAACCACATTTACTTGACAGGTGTATATCAGTTTTTAGTAAACCCTGGTTACAACGTTGACAGACAAGGACCGGTTAATATATTTTCTATAAGACTTCACGCAAGAATATGACGACTAAACAAAGAAAAACGTGTTAAACTTAGTATTAAGTATGTAATGATAAATGCGATAAAA
>JANXXP010000214.1 GCA_025350595.1 Bacteroidota bacterium | reverse complement strand
TTTACCGCTCCTTTAGGTACAAAGGTTTATGCAACAGGTAATGGTGTTGTAGTTGGAAAGTTAACTTCTCTAAGGGGGTATGGGAATCATATTATTATCGACCATGGTTTTGGATATGTAAGCATGTATGCACATCTGAGTGAATTTAACGTACGAGTAGGACAAAAAGTTCAGAGAGGCGACGTAATTGGATTTGTTGGCAGTACAGGGATGTCAGTAGCCAATCATCTTCATTATGAGATTGAATTAAATGGGGTAAAAATTGACCCTGTAAATTATTATTTCGAAAACCTTACTTCAGAAGAATATGTAAGGATGATAGAAGTTGCTGCTAAAACCGGTCAGTCTTTCGATTAGACCATTAATAATTATTATGAAGCGATCAGAAAAATTGAAAAAGATATTGATATTTTCCCTTCTCTTTTTTACAACTTTTTATTCCTCAATTTCTCAAACCAATACCTCATATATTCATCCTGATTCTTTAAAAGCAAAAAGGGAAATTGTTATAACCGGGGTAGGTGATATTATGCTCGGATCGGCTTTCCCTTCAACCAATTACCTGCCGCCCCACGATAATCCATTTCTACTTCTCGAAAGTGTGGCAGATACTCTGCGAGCCTCTGATATTACATTTGGTAACCTTGAAGGCGCTTTCCTCAATAACGGTGAGGCTGTCAAGAAATGCAATGACTCAACATTATGTTACCTTTTCAGAATGCCTGAGAATTACCTATCTGCATTAATAGCATCAGGATTTAATATCCTGAATCTTGCCAATAATCATTTTGGTGATTTCGGTTATCCGGCCAGGATAAGGACAAAAAAACTTCTTGATTCTGTCGGGATTTTTTATGGTGGACTTACTGAGCATCCCTGGTCGATTTTCAGAAAAGATTCAGTTCTATACGGATTCTGTGGTTTTTCTCCCTGTGCAGGATCGCTTGATATTAATGATGTCGCAAAAGCTGCAGAGATTGTGAGGATGCTTGCTGATACATGTGATATAGTAATTGTTTCTTTTCACGGAGGCGCAGAAGGGGCTGATTTTCAGCATGTACCAAGAAATAATGAAATTTTTCATGGTGAAGATCGGGGGAATGTTTATACCTTTGCTCATATAATGATAGACAACGGTGCAGATGTAGTTTTTGGTCATGGACCACATGTCACCCGTGCGGTTGAAGTTTATAAAGATCGTTTCATAACTTATAGTATGGGTAATTTCTGTACTTACGGAAGATTTAATCTTGCGGGTCCAAACGGAATCGCTCCGATAATAAGACTTAAAGTAGATGCTTCCGGAAAATTTCTTTCGGGGAAGATAATACCGGTTTTCCAGCCATGGCCGGGTGGAGTAAAAATCGACAGTAACCGAAGGGTAATCATTAAGATAAGAGAACTTATGGCGGCTGACTTTCCAAATGATACGATAACTGTTTCTGATAAAGGTGATATCACTTATAAATAGCTTCTATGCCATACAAAGAACAAAAAGTCGAAAAGCTCTATTATTCTATAGGAGAAGTAGCCGGAATGCTTGAAGTACCTGTTTCAACCGTTCGATTCTGGGAGAATGAGTTTACTATTCTGAAACCCATGAAGAATAAAAAAGGGAATAGGTTGTTCACTCCGGCTGATGTAAAGAACCTTAAGATCATACACCATTTGCTGAAAGAAGAGGGAATGACACTCAGCGGCGTCAAGAAAAAACTTACCGGCAACTGGGATGAGACTGACTATAAGTATGAGATTAATGAATCTCTGCAGAATATAAAAAGCATTCTCCTGGAACTAAAAGACAATATGTAATAAAATCCATTAACCGCGAAGGTCGTGAAGTAAGGAATTAGCAAAGATCGCAAAGTATCCGAAATACATTTTAACCTTTTTGTCCTTTGCAACATCTTAGCGTACTTTTCGGTTAAAAGAATTTTTGGTAAGATCAAAACTGGTAAAATGAAACTAATAGATATCTGTTCTTATCTCGATTCAGCAGTGCCTTTGTCATTTCAGGAAAGTTATGACAATGCCGGTTTGCAGATTGGTGATCCTGATATGGATGTGACGTCAGCAATGGTAACTCTGGATGTCACTGAGGGAGTTCTGGATGAAGCTGTTTCTTCAGGCTGTGATCTAATTATCTCACATCACCCGCTGATATTTAAAGGAATAAAGAGTCTTACCGGTAAATCATATACCGAAAAAATTCTTCTGACAGCCATCAAAAAGGGAATTGCTATATATTCAGCTCATACAAATCTTGATGTACTTAGCAATGGAGTGAGCAATAAAATGGCTGAGAAGCTTAAACTACAGAATATAAAAGTATTATCACCCTTGAAGAACAGGTTACTTAAATTGGTTACCTACATACCTGAGTCTCATTTGGATAAAGTCAGAGAATCTCTGTTTGAAGCGGGAGCAGGAGTAATTGGTAATTACGACCAGTGCGGCTTTTCTGCTTCAGGAACAGGTAGCTTTAGAGGGAATGAAAGGAGTAACCCTTTTGTTGGAGAAAGAGGAAAAATCCATTTTGAAAATGAAATCAGATTTGAAACGGTACTGTTCTCCCATCTGAAATCAAAAGTTATAAAGGCTCTGCTGGAAGTTCACCCTTATGAAGAGGTAGCCTATGATATATATAGTCTTGAAAATGATAATATTGATATAGGTTTGGGATGTCTTGGAAACCTTAATAATGCAATGGCCGAATCAGATTTTTTAAGACAGGTATCTTCTGTTTTCGGGGCAAAAGGGGTCAGGTACTCAAAATTAACAGGTAAACCCGTAGAAAAAATCGCTTTATGCGGTGGTTCTGGTGCTTCTATGATTAATGAAGCAATTGCTTCCGGTGCTGAAGCTTTTATCACTGCAGACGTAAAATATCATAATTTTTTTGATGCGGATAACGGGATTCTTCTTGTTGATATTGGACATTTTGAAAGCGAAAAATTTTCAACTGAAATTTTATACGACTTAATTATTAAAAAATTCCCTAAATTTGCAGTCCGGTTTTCAGGAACAAATACGAATCCGATAAATTATTTGTAAAAATGGAAAAAGCAAAAGCACATGAATCTGAAATTTCTGTAGAAGAAAGATTAAAAGCGTTATATGGACTGCAATTAGTTGATTCAGAGATAGATAAAATTCAAACACTTAGGGGTGAGTTACCACTGGAAGTTCAGGATCTTGAAGATGAAATAGCAGGACTTGAAACCAGATTAGGTAATCTTAAAGATGAAGTTGTTAACCTTGAAAAATCGGTTTCCAAGAAGGTTAATGAGATAACCGACGCTGAAACTCTGATAAAAAAATACGATGATCAGCAAAAAAATGTAAGAAATAACAGGGAATTTGATTCACTTTCAAAAGAGATCGAATATCAGAATCTCGAAATTGAACTTTTCAATAAAAAGATTAAGGAGTTCAACTTTCTGATTGAAGAAAAGAAACTTGTTATAGCTGATTCAGAAGTTACTCTTGCTGATCGTAAAACTGACCTGGAAAATAAAAAATCAGAACTCGATGAGATCATTTCAGATACTCAGAAAGAAGAAGAGGGTCTCTATAAAAAATCTGAAAAGGTCCAGTCAATAATCGAAGAAAGGTTACTTACCGCATATAAAAGGATCAGAACAAATGCTCATAATGGTCTGGCAGTAGTTCCTGTGCAGAGAGATGCCTGTGGAGGTTGTTTCAATCAGATTCCACCACAGCGCCAGCTTGATATCAAATCAAGAAAGAAAATCATAGTATGTGAGTACTGCGGAAGAATTCTTGTTGATGATGAAATCATTAAAGAGGGTCATTTGTAGGAATCCGGAAATATTAAATAAAGCTGACTTCTAAAGAGTCGGCTTTTTTTTATTTATTTAACTTTACATCATAACTCTATTACTATGAGCGCTGCTGAATTCAAGAAACAAATATCGGAAGGGATTCCCTCAGAACTTCCGGTTCAGAAACCTTACGACTCAAATATTAACCATGCTCCAAAAAGAAAGGACCTTCTGAACGTAGCTGAAAAAAGACTCGCAGTAAAAAATGCCCTACGATATTTCCCCGTAAAATTTCATCAGGTACTCGCAAAAGAGTTTGCCCTTGAATTGAAGGAATATGGGAGGATATATATGTACAGATTCAGACCTGATTATGAAATTAAAGCCCGTAATCTGGATGATTTCCCATATCGGTCACGCAGCGCGGCCTCAATAATGCTTATGATCTCAAATAATCTGGATAATTCTGTTGCACAACACCCTCATGAATTGATAACATATGGGGGTAACGGAGCTGTTTTTCAGAATTGGGCGCAGTATCGGATCACTATGAAATATCTTTCAGAGATAACAGATGAACAGACTCTCGTTGTCTATTCAGGTCATCCTCTTGGTTTATTTCCTTCTCACAAGGATTCCCCAAGGTTAGTTGTAACAAACGGCATGGTGATACCAAATTATTCAAGTCAGGATCACTGGGAGAAGTTTAACGCTCTTGGGGTATCACAGTATGGTCAGATGACAGCAGGTTCTTATATGTACATAGGTCCTCAGGGTATCGTTCATGGAACTGCAATTACTTTACTTAATGCAGGCAGGATGATTAGTAAATCGGGGGAAGGTCTGTCAGGAAAACTGTTTGTTTCTTCAGGACTTGGAGGAATGTCCGGCGCACAGCCTAAAGCAGCGGGTATCGCAGGTATCATTTCTGTTATAGCTGAGGTAAACCCACTTGCTATCAAAACCAGGTATTCACAGGGATGGGTAGATGAGGTTTATTCGGATATAGATAAACTTGTAAAAAGAGTAGGACAGGCAAAATCTGATAATGAACTTACATCAATAGCCTATGAGGGAAATATTGTAGATATCTGGGAAAGATTTGCAGACGAGAATATTAAAGTTGATCTGGGTTCTGACCAGACATCTCTCCATAATCCATGGGCCGGAGGTTATTATCCTGCAGGGTTGTCCTTTGCAGAGTCAAATATGATGATGTCATCTGATCCGGAAAAATTTAAGGAAACAGTACGAAAATCTCTTGTTCGTCAGGTTGATGCAATAAACAGGCACACAAAAAAAGGAACCTATTTTTTTGATTATGGGAATGCTTTCCTTCTCGAAGCTTCAAGGGCCGGAGCAGATATTTTAAAATCCGATGGTGAATTCAGATATCCTTCTTATGTGCAGGATATCATGGGACCTATGTGTTTTGATTATGGGTTTGGTCCATTCCGATGGGTATGCTGTTCAAATGATCCTGCCGATCTGGAGGTTACTGATAAAATTGCTGCAAATTGTCTGGGAAAACTGATTAAAAATTCTCCCGATCAGATAAAGCAGCAAATGGCTGATAATATCAAGTGGATAGAAGAAGCAGGGCGGAATAAACTTGTTGTAGGTTCACAGGCAAGAATATTATATGCCGATGCTGAAGGAAGAATTGCTATTGCTGAAGCATTCAATAATGCTGTTGCCAGGGGCAAGATATCGGCTCCTATCGTTATTGGAAGGGATCATCATGATGTTTCAGGGACAGATTCACCTTACAGGGAGACTTCAAATATTTATGACGGATCAAAATTTACCGCCGACATGGCTGTTCAGAATGTTATCGGAGATTCATTCCGCGGTGCGACATGGGTTTCTGTGCACAACGGAGGAGGAGTAGGGTGGGGAGAAGTAATAAATGGTGGTTTTGGAATGGTGTTGGATGGGACAGCTTCTGCAAGAAGAAAACTACGTTTGATGCTTCACTGGGATGTAAATAATGGAATCGCCCGTCGAAGCTGGGCAAGGAATAAAGGTGCAATGTTTGCTCTAAAAAGAGAAATGAACAGAACACCCGGATTAAAGGTTACGACGCCTTATATTGCCGATGATGAAATGATTGATGAGGCGATGAGGTTATTTTGATAAAAGTACGACAGCCAGTGCTACAATGCCTTCTTCTCTGCCTGTGAAGCCAAGTTTTTCAGTTGTAGTTGCTTTTATAGTAACGTTCTCTGCTTCTGTTTTAACCAATGCTGATAGAATTGTTATCATCTCAGGAATGTACGGAGAAATTTTGGGATTCTCCAGGCATACCGTACAATCTATATTAACAACACTGAATCCTTTATCCATAATAAGAATCAGCGTTCTTTTGAGAAGTATTTTACTGTCAATATCTTTAAATTCCGAATCCGTGTCAGGAAAATGATAACCGATATCTCTTAATCCGGCCGCACCAAGAAGTGCATCACATATTGCATGAATCAGGACGTCCCCGTCGGAATGAGCAACACATCCTTTTTCAGAGGGGATCTTAATACCACCCAGGCATAAATTCAGTCCTTTTTCCAGCCTGTGAAAATCAATCCCCTGACCTATCCTGAGATTCATACCTGCGACTTATTGGCGTTTCTAAGGGCACTGATATCAAATGAAAGGGAAAAACGTAATGTTCTGGCAAGAGGATGATTTTGAACCAAAGGCATGAGATATGAGAAATCAAGTGTGAAAATTTTCAATCTGAATCCGGCTCCGGCTGTAAAATATTTACGATTACCTTTAGTTTCATTCTCGTGAAAATACCCACCACGAATTGCAAACTCGTTATTGTACCAGTATTCTACCCCGTAAGAATAAGTTATTTCATGAAGTTCTTCTTTCAGGCCACCAGGGGCATCAAAAAATGATTGAAATATTGCTACTGGGACAGCAACATTAGGATTTTTGCCCGAAATTATACTATCTGGTTTTGTCGAGCTATAAATCGGTGGTGTAGGAACCAGAAGTTTATTAAGGTCAATTGTTGCAGTAATTTTGTTGTATGAGTCAAGATTAATTGTAGCCGACGTTCCCAGCCTCATATTCATTGGAATGAAATCAGCTGTTTGTGAATCTGAGTAGTACATTTTAGAACCAATATTTGAGAAATTGACTCCAAAACTGAGGAGGGCGTCTTTACTGAAAAGAGTAATATCCTTATGATAGTAACTTGAAATGTCAGCAGCAAAAGATGTACCTGCTTTAGTCGCTACTCCTCCGGCGAAGTAACCTCCTGTAAGGTTTGAATATATAAATCTGAACGCAACACCTGCGGAAAGATTATCGGTTAATAACCTTGAGTAAGCTGCGTCCATAGCAAATTCGTTAGGCGTAAAAGTACGCTGCGTTGTCCCGAATTCATCAGTGAATTGAACAAGTCCCAGAGAAGAATATAGCAGACTGGCACTAATTACCTGCTTGGAGTCGAGTCTCTTGTAGCCGGCAAGGTAGGCAATATTTATGTCGGGCACCAGATTTCTGAGCCATGGTGAATATGATATTCCTACTCCACTGTTTCCATCGATAAAAGCAAATTTAGCCGGGTTCCAGTGATTACTGTAGATATCAGGTGCTGTTGCAACACCTGCATCTCCCATGCCTCCGGCTCTTGAATCGGGAGCTATAGTCAGGAATGGAACCACGGTTTCTATTGCACGATCTTGTGAAAACAGCTCCGTATCAAATGACAGAGCCGCTAAGAAAACAAATCCTAATACTACATTTTGCTTCATGATGTTTTTTTCATTCTTCGATTCTGCAAATATAAAACAAAAATTCAGCCATGTTATTGTGTCACTGTCACAAAATGATCATCCGTCCTGAAGCCCTTGTAGTTTCTCCGCTTGCGGTTGTTACAATAACGCTATATGGATAGATTCCTCTTCCTACTCTGGCCCCTCCGTCATCATTTCCATCCCATGTAATTGGCGGAAGATCATATCCTGTTGGTGAAACCTTTGTTTTAATGATTTTTATAATCCTTCCATTAAAATTAAAAACATTTATTACGACATTAAGTTCATTATCAGGTCTGTTATGTTCGGCGCTTATATTGGTTTCATTAATAAATGGATTAGGGTAGTTAAAAAGATTTCTAAGTACAAACTTACCATCAGCTTCCACATGGAATAATATAGATTTTTCTGAAGAGTTATTAAAGTTATCCCAGGCTTTAAGTGTAAGGGAATGTGACCCTTCGCTTAATCCGGAAAGATCATAAATTAATTTTCCTTTCTTATAATCGCCAATATCATTTACATAAAAACTATTAAGCACAAAAGATTCGTTCCTGTCATTATCAAGAAATCCTGTTAAATCATGGCCAATTCCTGATCCTGTGGTATTGATACCTCCTTTGTCTTCAATTACTGCAAGTAATTTTGGATTTTTATCAGTTATTCCTCCATCCCTGAAAAGGGTGTCATTCATATATAGCTTAATATCAGGGCCATTATTATCTGTAAGTGAAGTGAGTGAAAACCCTCCGATAATAATATTTGTAAAACTGCCGTTCATATCTTCATCATTTTCATTAGCATAATAACTTATTTTTCCGGTACCGAATGTATAGTCAATATCCCTTGGAACTATGAATGTAAAACTAAACCGGCCTTCATTAGCTACTGTTTTACCACTGAAAAGAATATTGTTCCTGACCTTGAATTCCATAACTGGTCCTCCATCATTTGCAAGTGTTTTTATATTACTTTCTTTATCATATATAAGTGGTAATACTAAACCAGAGAAAGACCTTTTAAGCTTTCCGTAATGATCTTCGATATGTCCTGATATGGTTACCAGAGTAAGTGCTTTAAGGCTGTCAATCTTCCCTGTAACCGGCACATTATTAACGGAGTCCGTTATTACATTTCCATGCCAGGGATATGCAAGCTTTAATGCCGGATCGCCCAGCAGTGTAAAGTTCCTTTTGTTCACACCACTTCCGGAATTATTTTTAGCAATCCTGATAATGTCGCCTAATGTTAAGGAATTGCCATTCTCGTCACGATCAAATGCTGTATTTAAAATATTTTTATTCAGAAAGTAATTTGGAGCGGAATACACAACACGGGTAGTTGACATTAATGCGATAGCACCTCCATCCTTGTTCAGCAGTGTCATTTCGCCTCCTGACGTTTTTCCGATCTTTTTTCCAGTTAAGGTATTAAGTTCGTAATCATCGAATCTGCTGAATTCACATGTAGCAGTTATAAAAAGAGGTAATTTGCCTTTGTTTTTCCATCCGTTTATGTCCCCGGTCTTAACCACCCCTTCAGCACTCAATCCATTAGCGTTACCATGCCCGGTGTAATTGAAGATCAGACATCCTGCATTAATGCGGTTATTAATTGCTTTATTAACATCAGGATAAGATTGTCCACTCACAGTTGTTGTTTGTCTGAAAGCATCGAGATATATTTTTTCGACATTAAATGAAGGAACACTATCTTTCAGAAGTGAAGCAAGTCCTTCGGCATCAGACATGTGGGTGTTCCCATCTTCGTCATCAGCAGTCAGGCATATTATATTTTTCCAGTCACCCATATTTTCCGGATCAAGATATCTTCTGATCTTCGTTATCATATCACCTGCCTGTATTGTATCGGAAACAGGCAACCGCCCGATACCGATATCTTCAGTCCCTTCTGCTTCACCATCTCCATCCTCAAGCAATCCGTAGAAATCATCGGATGTAAAAGAGGACACTACCACCGTTGAGTTTTCAGATTGATAGGTGGGGATGAAATTTGGATTGTTAGGAGGAGGCGTTTTGTTTTCATATGAACCATCTCCAAAAAGAAGCAAATATTTAAGAGGATGATTTGTGTTTTTCTGTTTCATAAACTTCATCCTGAGATAATTTCTGATAGCAGCTATGTCAGGAATTCCCCCTGAATACTCGTTATATATCTGTTCCGGTGTTACGATCTGTGATATAAGTCCGCTGTTATTGAGATGAATATTTGCGAGTGTTTCAGCATAGGCTCTGAAAATCGGATGGGTAACAATTATCATATCAGCAGATTCTGATGAATGTAAATTCTGGTTAGGTATTGCAGCCGGTTTAATTATCGGAACCAATGCGTTACCCGCAGAAAACGCAACAAATGTTTTAAGAGAATCTGTTGCAGTTTTGAAAGTAAGACTATCTCCCGTTTTGGTATAGGCAATCTGCTTTGCATTAAAAGGGTCTGAAACATCCCATACCTGAGCGTCCTGTATATTGCTTTGAATTGCAAAACCAGTGATACTTCCTGATGAAATAGATTTTGAATCAAAATATTGCATGAATGTGCCTGTGAATGAGTTTGATTTTCTTGCCTGCAACGTTAAGTAATCGAGATATCCTTTCGCACTTGTTTCCCCATTATTATAAAATTTGATTTCATAAATAGGAGTCGGTGGTTCAGGTTGCAGCGATCCTATAGAATCAACTACCAGTGCCTGTGTCCCGGTATTGTCAAAGATATTTACTCCTTGAACCTGAATACTATTTTTCAGAATGGTTCCGTCATATAACCTGAATAAAGTCGGAACTGATGCCCTTGCGACAACACTTATTTTATATTTAACTTTTTCAGCGACTATAATGTCCTTAAACCCAGGATTAATTGTTATATCTGAAATTTGCTCATACCACTCTCTCCCTGACCTTATGATGTTTTCCGCCTCTTTTTCATGGATAAAAAGCATATCAGATTTTGATGAGTAATACGTTACTGCCTGCGATGGGATATCGGCAATTTTGACTCTTTTCCCGGCAGTTGAGCCGGAAGTGATGAAATAGAAGGCGGTATCGGAGTAGTTATGCCTAAGGTGATCATAAAATTTAGTGCTTTTATTATATACCCATCTGTCTGTCCCTTTTCCGTAGAATAACAGGTAATCTCCATCATTAAATATTCCATCTGTTCCGTTTACAGTGACAATTGATATCTCTTTCAGGTCATCTGGTTTCGGATCATTGTTGTAATAAGACAACTGACCATAGTTATTCCCGTAAATTTTTGGATTTGAAGGATCAGTAAGACCAAGCTGTTTAAGTTTTGAATAGTCAATCCTATATATTCCGTCTGAAGTAACAGCAATTTTGAACCATTTGCCCGAGGAAAGTACAGAAGAAGAGGTATAGCTATCTTTGACACTCTGGGCTGAAAGTCCTGATGATAACAGCACAAATAATAATGTTGATATTTGTAGTAATCTTTTCATTAATCCTGACAAAGATAGAAATGCGCTTTCTGTTTGCTAACTTTTTTTGTTTTTTTGTATTCTGGTAAGATGATAATAATAACGATTTCAAAACGTTGATATTGCAGTATTTTCTAATATGTTGAAACGACTCTTTAAAATATTATTATTCATACTGGTAATACCAGTTTACAGTTTTGGCCAGGTAACCGGTACGGGGCCTGGTTATCAGATGATGATGATGAATAATCCAGCTCTTTCAGGCAGCGAAGGAGATGGAACAGTACGGTTGTCATATTTGAACTATTATCCGGGTAACAATTATAACCTGCAATCTGTTTATTTTTCATACGATTCTTATTTTCCAATATTACATGGCGGAGCGGGGGTTTATGTGTCTGATGATCACATCGGCGGGATCGTAAATGATTTGAGGGGAGGATTATCTTATTCATATTTTTTACAGGCAGGGAAAGATTTTTATATAAATGCCGGACTATCAGCATCAATTTATCACCGCGGTTATAATTTTGACAAGGCCATTCTGCCCGATATGATTGATCCTCTAGGAGGTGTTTCCATACCTTCTGCTGAATTTCTGGCTAATACGGGTCATACAATGTTTGATATAGGTACCGGATTTCTTTTTATTGCCGGGAAATTTTTAGGTGGATTTTCAATAGCTCACCTGACGGAACCTGATCTTTCAGGGACCGGCTTTTCAAATGAAAGACTTAAAAGAGAGCTTCTTGTTCATTTGTCAGGAGATATTGATATTGGGCAGGATCTCGGTTTAGCAATGAGGCCAGTAACTTTTCTGGATATTCAGAGAAAATTTTTATCTATGGGAGCTGGGGCTGTTGTAGAGCATAAAAACTTTTCAGTAAATGCAATTTTGCTGGGAGACAACTCGGAGAATTTGAATGTTCAGACAGGATTTTCCCTAAGAAGCGGGAAAATAGTTATTTTTTACAATTATCGGTTTAATATTGCATCAGGAAATAAATTAATGCCTTTTTCGCTTCTTCATCAGGCAGGACTTGCATTAAGTTTAAATACTGTTGATAAAAAAAATACAATCAAAACAATAAAATTTCCTAAATTGTAGTTACTTTTGGAGAGTAAAAAATATTGTATTAGATTTAATTATATATCTTTGGATATTCTTTCAAGCTAAAAACTATTTGAGTTATGTATAAATTCAGAGCCCTAACAGTTGTTTTACTTTGTGTCTTGCTTCTTTCATCCTGTTTTTTTAAGAAAAATAAGGGTGGTGATCCAAATGTTTCCACATCAACAGGCTGGGAGTATAATAATAAAGACAATGGAGGATTTGAAGTTACCCTCGGCGCTGATCAGAAAACAGGTCCTGGTCTCGTCCTTATTGAAGGTGGCCGTTTCACGATGGGGCAGGTTCAGCAGGATGTTATGTTCGACTGGAATAATAAGCCAAGAACTGTAACAGTTTCTTCATTTTACCTGGATGAGACAGAAGTTAAGAATGTAGACTATCGCGAATATCTCTACTGGCTTAGAAGAGTTTATGTAGATTATCCTGAAGTATTCAGAAAAGCACTT
Source organism: Bacteroidota bacterium (assembly GCA_025350595.1). Taxonomy (GTDB): domain Bacteria; phylum Bacteroidota; class Bacteroidia; order Bacteroidales; family VadinHA17; genus LD21. The sequence continues at coordinate 5,860 of JANXXP010000214.1, read as the reverse complement.
CCTGATACTTTGGTTTGGAGAAGCCCTATGGGTTTCAATGATCCTTATGTACAGTATTATTTCAGACACCCATCATACAATAACTATCCTGTTGTTGGAGTAAGCTGGTTGAAAGCAAACGATTTTTGCTTATGGAGAACTGACAGGGTTAACGAACAGATACTTATTACCGAAGGCGAATTAAATCCTGATCCCGATCAGCAAAATGATAAAAACTTTAATACAGAAGCATATCTGGCAGGTCTTTATGAGGGTGTTGTAAATCAGTTGCGTCCAAGTGTAAACCCAAATCAGACAGAACGCCGTACAAGCTTTGAAGATGGAGTTCTTCTTCCAAGCTATCGACTTCCTACAGAAGCTGAATGGGAATTTGCAGCTTATGCGCTGCGAGGCAATACTTTTGAAGAAAGAATTTATGAAAGAAAAATTTATCCATGGGACGGTCATAATGTCAGAAATTCCAACGAAAAGAATCGTGGAGAGATGATGGCTAACTTTGTCCGTGGAAGAGGCGACCTTATGGGTGTAGCCGGAAGCCTTAACGATAATGGAAGTATTACAGTTGATGTGAAATCATATTGGCCAAATGATTATGGTCTATATTGTATGGCAGGTAATGTTAATGAGTGGGTGCAGGATGTTTACCGCCCTCTCACTTCAGAAGATGTAGACGGATTTAACCCCTTCAGAGGTAATGTCTATACCGATACCAGAAGAGATGCTAATGGTGCCATTGTCGGAAAAGACAAACTCGGAAAGTTATATGTTGATACCGTAAAAGATATAAACGTTGCAAACAGAGAGAATTATCAGAAAGCTGATTACAGAAATTTTCATGATGGCGATCTTCAATCTGCAATATCTTCAGGCGCCGACTGGACAGCAGATGATGCCAAAAAAGCTTCACTAAGAATGTATGCTCAGGAAGAAAGCGCTAAAGATTATACTACTCTTGTTAATGATAACGTAAGAGTTTATAAAGGCGGATCATGGAAAGACAGAGCTTATTGGCTGAACCCATCCACAAGAAGATTTCTTGATCAGGAAAGTTCAAGGGATGATATAGGTTTCAGATGTGCAATGATCAGGGTAGGAAGCCCATCAGGTAACTAAAATCACTTCTAGTGACTAAATAAGCCTCATTATGAAACCATAATGGGGCATTTTTTTAAAAGTATGAAAACAGAACTCCTTTATAAGCTTTTTAAAGAATCGGCCGGAATTACTACCGATTCGAGGAACGTTGGCGCTGGTCAGATTTTCTTCGCACTCTGGGGTGAAAACTATAATGGAAATAAGTTTGCTATGGAGGCTTTGGAAAAGGGAGCTTCATGGGCAGTAATTGACGACCCTCTTTTTGAGAATGAGAAGACTATCCTGGTTGATGACTGTCTGTTTGAATTACAGGCACTTGCAGCCTATCACAGGAAGATATTGAATGTACCTGTTCTTGCAATTACAGGAACTAACGGAAAAACAACAACCAAGGAGCTCATTGCTGCCATTCTGGCAACTAAATTCAGGGTTCATTATACAAAAGGAAACCTCAACAATCATATTGGTGTTCCTCTTACGATATTATCCGCTCCGGAAGGTACCGAAATAATGATCATTGAAATGGGTGCAAGCCACATCGGTGAGATAAGAACTTTATGCCTTATAGCTAAACCAGATTATGGAATAATAACAAATATCGGAACTGCTCATATTGAGGGTTTTGGCTCAGCAGAAGGTGTAATAAAAGCAAAAACAGAACTTTATGAGTTTCTTAGGAAAGTGAATGGAATTGCTCTTTACAACGATAAAAATCCACTCCTCACTGAAAAGATTTTTAAGATAATTAACAGAGCTGTTCCTTTTTCTGATCCAACCGGAATTGAGCTTCTTGTAAAAGCTGTTCCTTCTGATCTTAAACTGACATTGACTGCAACGTATCAGCATCATACCTATAATATATGTACCAATTTGTTTGGTAACTATAATATTGAGAATGTTAAGGCAGCAATAGCAACAGGATTATTTCTCGGAGTAGAGATGGAAACTATAGCAAATGCTGTTGCAAACTATATACCTGCCAATAACCGTTCGCAGATTAAAACTACTGCAAAGAATAGTCTGATTTGTGATTCATATAATGCAAATCCAACTAGTATGCATCTGGCTCTTGACTCTTTTTCTGCTATTCATGCTGACCATAAACTTGTAATCCTTGGTGATATGCTTGAACTTGGGGAGAAGAGTGAAGAAGAGCATCTAAACCTCATATATTCATTATCATCACTTCAGATTGAAAACGCGATTCTCGTAGGTCCTGTATTTCAGAAAGTGTGCCTGAAATGTGGTTTCAAAACTTTCCATGATGTTAACAGGCTTATGGATTTCCTAAAAAAAGAACCGTTGCAAAACAATCTTATTCTTGTAAAAGGATCACGCGGAATAGGGCTTGAAAAAATCTATGATCTGCTCTAAAACTATTTCCCCGTGTATCCTGGTGGTGTAAATTTAATATTTATCAGAAGTACTTCGGATCTGCTTGCTGACCTTACTCTTGGTCCCCATAAACCATAACCGGAGGAGACAATAAATTGAGTGTTTCCCTTTTTAAGATAGCCATAGCTTAACTCATATATCATTCCTGTTAAATAATTCAAAGGCCACATCTGACCGTTGTGTGTATGTCCTGATAGTTCAAGATCAACACCATATTTTACAGATTCATCAAGATGGAAAGGTTGATGATCAAGCAAAATTACAGGCTTAGTTGTATCCACCTGTTTCATGAGTTCTGACAATGGCATTCTTTCTTTACCATAAAACCTGCGTGAATCCCGGTCAATCCTGCCCACGAGCTGTATGCCTCCATCAAGAGTTACTATTTCGTCCTTGAGTACCCTTATTCCTTTGCTCTCAATATATGGAATAGTACGGCTGCCACCTCCAATATATTCGTGGTTCCCTGTAATCGCATACAGGCCGTCAATACATTCAGGACCCGTGAAGTACTGAAGCAGATCACCTCTTAAAACAGGTCCGATTTCTCCATCTACAATGTCGCCCAGAAGAAGAACAATGTCAGGATTAAGATCTTTGAGTATTCCCGACAGTTTTTTCATACTCCTTTTTCTTATAATACTTCCAAGATGAATATCTGATACAGCTGCAATACGCAGAGTTTTTATTTCTCCAGCCGACTTATTAATTGTGATGTTGTACTCCTTAACATGTGGAATTAAAGCGTTAATAAACCCTCCGATAATAAGAGATGAAGAAACGATTATCGTAAAGATGAATGACCATTTTTTGAATAATATGATATTCTCCCCACTTACGAACCCCGGAATTCTTAATGCAAGCAGAAGAATATCAGACAGGAGGAAAAATAAGAAACCATACAACATAAACGCGAGCCAGAATCCTCCAATTATATTAAATGCATCGGAAATGACTGAAGAGTGCCTTGACTCAAGAATTTTAGCCAAAATGAAAATTACCGAGAGTAAGAAGAAGGTAAGTGCATAAAGCAATCTGTTTCTTTGCAGAACAGGAAGTGCATTGTACCCTTTGTAATATATATAAATATTTGCCAAAGAGTAAATTGTGAGTACTATGGAGAAAAATATTAACATTTGATATCTTTTCATATTAAATCAACTTTTGTATCCAGATCGCTAAAAATTTTATTCCCTTTAAAATAAAACTCAAAAACGATGCTCTTGTTCAATATTTGTGATGAAAACTTATTCGCTTCCAGTTTTTTTACCACTTTTCTTTTCAGTTTTAGTTCGCTTAGATTTCTGTAATAAGCCATGTGAGCTTTCCAGACTGATTTAAAACTCCCGAAATTTCCGGAAAGAAGAAATCTTACCGCAGCAATTCCATCAAGGAGTCTTCGTACAAACACTTTAGTATGTAGCACATTATCCGGTAGGTTTTTATAAAGAAGGAACAGGCTGTTTCTGAAGTTGAGATATGTTTTAAAAGGAGAATCATAGGGCAGGGCTCCCCCTCCAACATGATATACGACTGATTCAGGTATGTAGCTTACACGAAATCCTGCTTTGTTAAACCGCCAGCAAAGATCTATCTCTTCCATGTGAGCAAAGAAATCATTGTCAAAGCCTCCGCACTTTTTCCATGCATCACTTTGTACAATCATACAAGCCCCGCTAGACCAGAATATATCAATTCGTGAATCATACTGACCCTTGTCTTTTTCAATTTTATCAAATATTCTTCCCCGGCAGAAAGGATACCCGTATTTGTCAATGAAACCACCTGCTGCACCAGCATATTCGAATTTATTTTTCTGGTAGAAGGAGCGGATTTTGGGTTGGCATGATGCTACATCCGGATTATCATCCATAAATGACACCAAAGGCTGAAGCCAGCCAACTGTAACTTCAATATCTGAGTTTAATAATACGAAATATCTGGCATCTATCTGACTAAGCGCTTTATTGTAGCCACCGGCAAATCCATGGTTTTTTTCCAGTCTGATAATTTTTACTTCAGCATAATTAGCTGCGATCCACTCTGGTGATCCGTCAGTTGAGGCATTATCAGCAACGAATATTACAGTATCTTTATCTGAGGAGTACTTAATAACTGATCCGAGGAACATCTTCAGATAAGCGATGCCATTCCAGTTTAATATAACAACTGCAGTCTTATACATTGTCGACTGGTTTATTGTGTTTCCATCGACGATGGCTCCATATCCAGAACTCGGGTTTTTCTCTTATGGTTTTTTCAAGCCTTTTTACATGTGTCTCAGTGATGAGATGCTCAGGAAGACCGACCGTATGTTCAAATAGAAGTTCTATATTGAGGTTGTAATATCCTCTCTTTATTTTTTGAATGTGAAAGAATACAATTGCCATATCGTACTTTGATGCAACTTTTTCGGTGCCCATATAAATAGGTGTATCCTGATTTAAAAAGGTTGTCCAGAATTTGATCTCAGTCTTTATTGGTGTCTGGTCTGAAATGAAAGCTGAAATTGTATTAATGCCGTTTTTCCTGTCATTGATTATTTCCCTGATTATGTTTGACATAGGAGTAAGTACCATCCCGTTTTTTGAGCGGAGGTTATTAACAAACCGGTCAAAATATTTATTTTGTAATGGTTTATAAATGGAGACTGATTTGTATTTTGAATAAAGAGGGAGTACCGATAGCCATTCCCAGTTATTATAATGCCCCAGTACAGCAATTGTATCACGTTTTTCTGCAAGAAGTTTGTCTATTATTTCCAGGTGGCTGACAGTAAATCGTCTCATCATCTGCTCTTTGGACATGTGTGTGAGCTTAAATGTCTCAATGAATAAATCAGCCAGATGTTTGTAGAATTTCTTTTCTATGCACTTTATTTCCTGCTCAGTTTTATCGGGGAATGAGTTTTTAAGATTGTCTGCAACAACTTTTCTGCGATACGAAGGAAAGTAGTAGAGAACAATATACAGGAAGTCGGAAAAAATATATAAAACTGATAAAGGCAGAAGCGTAATGACCCAGTTTATGCCGTAGAATATATAATATCCGATAGCTCCCATTTGATAGTATGATCTAATTCTTCATAAAATTACGTACAATTTCCAAAACTTCTTTAAAAACAGAACTGTTTGCTGATACTATTTCATTACCGGTAAGGTTTTTTTCATTTCCTGAGAAATCGGTTATCTTACCTCCTGCTTCACGAACAAGTATTATTCCGGCTGCAATATCCCATGGTTTAAGTCCATATTCATAGAAAACTTCAAACCTGCCGCATGCGACATAAGCAAGATCTGTTGCAGCAGATCCAAGTCTCCTTATTCCATGTGTGTGCTCGCAGAAATATGTCAGAGATTTCATATAATTG
>JANXXP010000210.1 GCA_025350595.1 Bacteroidota bacterium | reverse complement strand
GCCTGCTGCAGCTACCTCCAGTGCACGTTTTACATTCTCCTGTCCGCGTACATCTGAGAAGTCAACATCATATTTGTTTGCCTCGCTGGCAAATATCTCTGACAAATCGACAGTAACAGGTTTGAACTCTTTAGTTTTGTTAAAAAATTCAACAACATCTCCTAAGTTTTCCATTCCATACACTTCGAGGCCTTCCACTACTGCAGCTTCGCGGACATTTTTCATGGGGACAATCACCCCTTTAAAACCTTCATCCCTTGCTTTCAGTGCAATTGGAAGAACTCCTTTTACCGGCTGCAGAGTTCCGTCAAGAGACAATTCCCCCATTAATATAAATGACTCAATTTCATTCTTTAACACTTTTTCATCTGCTGCTAGGATTCCAAGAGCTAAAGGAAGGTCATATGAAGATCCTTCTTTCCGGATATCAGCAGGAGCCATATTTATTACCACCTGTTTACCCGGCCAATGATAATCTAGTGCCCTTAGTGCAGAGGCAATTCTATGCTGGCTCTCCTTGACTGCACTGTCAGGTAAGCCTACAAGAAAAAACTGTACACCACGTGATACATTAACTTCAATTGTTACCGTTACGGCATCTATACCGGTAACGGCACTGGCGAATGTTCTTATTAACATTGTGATAAGTTTTTAGCACAAAACGAAACACTGTAACAAATATAAATAAATAAAGACAAAAGACAAAAGTCACAAGATAAAAGTGAAAAGAAACGTAGAACGTAAAACCGCGTACTAAAAAGAATCCCGGAAAGCCAAAGGGCTTACCGGGATCTCTAAATCATTGAAATATCGTATTAAATTTTACGAAAGAATTTGTTTTGCATACTGAACGCAGGTTTTAACCTCTTTTTGAGCATTTGACCATGGTTTAACATCATATTCAAGTTCAACATCGCAGTTAATGGGCCATTTATTCTTTTTAATCAGCAGAAGGACATCAGCTAATGGCATCTCTCCCTGTCCCCAGACCTGGTTCATGTTAGCCGGATCGGTTTTAGGACCGGTCTTGTCCTTGATATGAATACTGATAATACGATCGTGGTATTTTTCTATGATCGTATTAGGATGTATACCCGTTGATCCAAAGAAATGTCCTGCATCGAAGTTTATCATTACAGAAGGTGATACAGCAAGGAAAGGATCATAGCTGAAACCCGGAGTTGCAAACTGCATGTGTTGGTGGAAAATAGCATACAAACCATGTTTGGCTGCAAAAGGAGCAAGTTTCTTAACTGCTTCTTCACCGATCTCCTCGGTTACTCCTTTTGCTCCCAAAGCTTTAGCTGCTTTAAACGCATAATCAATCTCTTCGTCCGACCAGCGTGACGGTGAAAATTTCACAATATGAATCTTAATGCCGGCATCATCGAACATCTTTTTTACCTCTTCAAACTTCGACATGGGTAATGATAAACGCCATGCCTTAAGATCCAGATTGAATTTAGCGATCTTATCTTTCTGCTCCTGAGTCAGTTCAGGACGTTTTGGAGGACCTGCAGGGGCTGCGGCTGCTGGTGCGGGTACGGCACCAGGGACAGGAGGCGGAGGAGGTGGTGGAGGACCATACATACCCATCATTGGATTCTTCGGAGCACCAAGGAAGTCCTCCACATCATTACTCATCAGCTCAATGGAGCTTATTCCTGCTTCTTTACAATACTTAATTACATTATCCACACCACCAGGCATGCTTCGCCAGCTGTATGTAATTGCGCCTATCTGAACTCCTCCAAAGTTCGAATCAAATGCTGAAGCGACAGCTTTCTTCTCTCCAGGAAAGCTCTTGGATGATAAGCTAAGCGGAACCATCGAAAAAGCTGCCAGAGTTGCTGTACTACCCAAAAACTTGCGTCTTGAGAGTCTTCTTTTTGAACTTTCTTTTTCTTCCATATTACTGGTTTTTAAAATTTATGAGTCAAAAATCCTGAATAATTAAGATCATAAAGTTACAATAATCCTGAATTCCTTCCTATATCATACTTACAAAAAAAGCCCGGGCTAACCTCCCGGGCTCAACAAACCAACTATCTAATCTAACTGAACTTTATATTGCTGTTCCTCCCCTCTCACCTGTTCGGATTCTTATACATTCTTCAAGAGGCGTAATAAATATTTTTCCATCACCAACTGATCCTGCACCATTAGTGCGGGCAGCCTTAAGAATAGCATTAACAGTGATGTCAACAAAAGCGTCGTTGACACCTATTTCAATTCTTATTTTGGGGATAAGGTCTGGTACAATAATCTGTCCACGGTACATCTCTTCAATACGCTGCTGACCATGACCTGAAACACGACTTACTGTAATTCTTTTAATATCCGCTTCAATGAGCGCTTCCCGCACTTTATCAAGCTGAACTTCTCTTATAATTGCTGTTATTAATTTCATTGTCTGATATTTAAGTGGTATTGAAATTAACTCGGATTTAACATCCCATAACCTCTTTCACCATGATATGATCTGTCAAGGCCCGCCATTTCTTCATCTTCTGATGATTTGAACTTGATAACTTTGTTCAATACAAATATTAAAATAAAGGTCATTACTCCGGCATAGACAATTGCAATACCAACAGCAAGAGCCTGTATTCCAAGCTGATTCCAAACTGTCCATGAGCCACCTGCTTTTAAAACAGAATCAGCCATCCACGCCGGACGAATAAAAAAGGAAAGAAGCAGGGCTCCTGTAATTCCGCCAACTCCATGAATACCAAATGCATCGAGACTATCATCATATCCCATTTTATTTTTCAGCATAATAGCCATATAACAGATTAAGGATGCAATTATTCCAAGAGCCATTGCTCCATAAGGTTGCACAACTCCTGCAGCCGGTGTAACAGCAACTAACCCTGCCAAAATACCGCTGGCAAAACCAAGAGCTGTTGCTTTTCCCTGGTGAGTACTTTCAATAATTATCCATGCCAATGCTCCCGATGCTGCAGCGACCTGTGTTGCAACCAAAGCTTGCGCTGTACTTAATCCGGAAGACACACTGCTTCCGGCATTGAATCCGAACCAACCAACCCATAGCAATCCAGCTCCAAGCATTGTAATTACCATGTTGTTCGGACGAATAACCTGATATGGATATCCACGGCGGGCTCCAAGGTATAATGCTGCCACAAGACCGCTTACTCCGGCAGATATATGTACTACTGTTCCTCCCGCAAAATCGATTGCTCCTTTTGCGCCAAGCTTAAAAAGGAAACCGTCGGAAGCCCATACCCAGTGACACAGAGGATTATAAACCAGAAGGCTCCAGAGAGCTATAAAGAAACAATAAGCTTTAAAAGAAACCCTTTCTGCGAAAGCACCAGCTATAAGAGCCGGGGTGATTATTGCAAACTTACCCTGGAACATTGAAAAGACATATTCGGGAATACCGGCATCCATAACTTTAGTGTCAATCCCCTTCAGAAAAAAATAATCAGAGTTCCATCCGAACCATCCTCCGAACGTATTTCCTCCGAAACACATGCTGTAGCCAACGATTACCCATAAAACACTTATTATACCCATTGCAACATAGCTGTGCATAATAGTGCCAAGCACATTTTTCGACCGTACCAATCCGCCGTAGAACATTGCGAGTCCGGGAATCATTAATAAAACAAGTGCCGTAGATGTAAGCATCCACGCGGTTGCCCCGGTATCAATCGGGGTGCCATCTGAAGCATATAACCCTGTGAAGCTGAACAACAGAACCATCATTAAAAACAGGGATCTTTTCGATTTTTTTGTCATAACTATTTTTTTGAGAGTATAAAAATACTTATTC